>CAYRPO010000025.1:0-1912 GCA_964426305.1 uncultured Candidatus Saccharibacteria bacterium | reverse complement strand
GCAGCGTACAGGGTTGTCAATACAAATACCAGTGTCATACCTCCTGGATTCGGCATACGCCTGCGGAAGAAAGAGCCTACAAGATGCGTTGGGACATATCCGAGCAATACAATGATTTCGCCCATGCCACCGCCTCCACTACCGCCACCACCACCCGAACCACCGCCTCCACCACGAGCAAACAGATCTATCACGGTTATGACGGGCTCGGTAAAAAGATGATGAATCATGTGTGTTTGTGCTTTGTGCTTGATTTCAGTGTATCAGCTCTAGGCGCAGGGGTACATAAACCTTGACAAATTAATAAAAAAGTATAAAATATATATAGATAGTGATAAAGGTAGAGTTTATATGATGTATGTACAACATGCGTTACGGCGTATACGTTTCGTGAAGTATGGTTTTCATAGACGTACGGTGTGTCTTGTGGTGACAGGGGTGCTCATGGCTCTTGCGTATCAGTTGACGCTCGGCAAGGGTAGCATAATCGACAAACACCTTGACGCTACGCATCGCGCGGACACCTTTGTGCAGGAGCATCTCCAGTCTATAGCCGCTGCGCCGCAACAGTTGGACGGGGTTCATCTGTCCGCCGACGCCGCCTCTTTGAAAAATGGTAGCTACAACGAGGCTGTTGCGCGTGTTGCTCAAAGTTTTCAACTTGCCGACGACCACGAGTGGTCAAAATTGGCTAACCAATCTTCTGTATTTTCACTACAACAAGGCGCATTGACGCGCAACCAACTGGATAAGCTTCTGGCCACCTATGGCGCAACCCAAGACAAGTACGAGCTCGAAAGAATGCTTGCAGCTTTCTTGTCGGCACGGGGCGCCGTACTCGCACCGCTTCCAACTGGCCTGAGCCGCTCAGAGGTATATAGTCTTGCCGTAGGTTTGACATCACAGATTGGATCATTGCCAGCCACAGCGATACGAAACAGCGTGAATGGCGGCACATTACGAATCACTATCGCCGACGATGGCTCAATACAGAATGAATTTTACACACAAGGCGCTACGGCCGGATCGACATATCGCCAGAATGATCAGACGGCGATACAGCTTCATTATGTGCCAAAACGAGACTATCCTACCCTGGGGATTGCATTCTTTCGCGGCACAATTGCACATGAGTTGGCGCATGCACTCAATCTCGATACTGCCGCGACCCAGTCTACATACGTTACAACGGCGAATGCTCAGCGATTTTCGTCACCAAATACGCTCAGTAGCGTTGTGCGTTCTGCGGGCTTGCAGCGCTTCGCCGGCACGCCGCAGTATGAATCAATGTATGCACAAAGTGATCCACTCGAGGATGTAGCCGAAACCACGCGTGCCATACTAACAGGCGACATATATATGCCAGATCAGGTCCGGTCATTTGAGTCGCCGCTCGGGATCAAAAAACTACAAGTGTTGGCCGAGCTCGAATATCGCTTTCCTGGTATGACTGCCTATGTACTGACAAAATAAACGCAAGCATTGTAAAAAACAAGTTTTTGTGGTATAGTTTGTGTATTATGAGAATTGGACGTATTTTACTGGTTCTTGGCGCGCTGTTCGTGATAATTATCTTGATTGTATGGGGATTCCGAGCCCTGTTTGGTAGCAATGATACAAAACAGTCTAGCACGACCGCCACACAGCAAGCATTAAGCCTTACAGACTACAACGGTACCGGCACGGTCACGTTTATTCAGGATGGCAAAATCGTAGCACCAGAAAATCACTATCAGATCTTGATATCTGTTAATGCATCAAGCCGCATCGTCACTGTGTACAGCGGCTATGTTGGCACTGTTGTGACGACACAAACCTTTACCAATGATCAACCATCTTTTAACTCGTTTATGGCTGCATTGCAGCAAGCAGGATATCTGAACACAAAAACATCGGAACCTGCTAGTGCCAC
>CAYRPO010000024.1:8447-15785 GCA_964426305.1 uncultured Candidatus Saccharibacteria bacterium | reverse complement strand
ATGCTACTCACTACGGCCGTATTTGTGCTGTTGAAACGCCAGAAGGTGCCAACATTGGTTTGGTGCTAAACATGGCCAGCTACGCACGTATCAATGAATATGGTTTTATCGAAACGCCATATCGAAAAGTTGTCAACGCCGTGTCAGCTAGCGATGCTGTAGGCCATGTCGCATCTGTTGACCTAGAGGATGCGGAAGGCGCAGTGGTCGTCTCTAAGGGCGCAAAGATAACCGCTGCTGACGCCAAGAAACTAGCGGCCGTACAAGACCGTGTTACATGGCCAGTTCGCGCAAAAGTCACTGACGAAATCGTGTATCTCGATGCATTCCAAGAAGAGCACGCAGTTATTGCTGGTGCCGGTAACCAAGTTGACGAAGACGGCTATTTTGTTGAAGAGCGTGTTTCAGTTCGTAACCGACTTGCGTCTGGTGAAATTGACGCCGACGATGTGACATATATGGACTCTGCCGTGAAGCAGATCGTCGGTACGTCTGCTGCGCTGATTCCTTTTATCGAAAAGAACTACGTGTACCGTAGCTTGATGGGTAGTAACCAGCAACGACAGGCAGTGCCACTGATTCGCCCACAGTCTCCAATTGTTGGTACAGGTATCGAGGCAACAGCTGCTCGCAACACTGGTCAGATCGTTCTTGCTGAGGCAGACGGCACGGTAGTCAAGGCTACGGGTGACGAGGTTGTTGTTGATTACGGCACAGTCAAGAAGACCTACAATCCTGTACACTTCCGACGCAGTAACGAAGGCTCGAGCATCAATCAAAAAGTTGTTGTCAGCTCGGGTGAAAAGGTTGCCGAAGGCGATGTGCTTATCGAAGGCATGAGCATCCAAGGCGGCGAACTGGCACTCGGCCAGGATGTATTGGCTGCATTTATGCCTTGGAGCGGTTATAACTTCGAGGACGCCATCATCATCAGTGATCGTTTGGTCAAAGAAGATGTTTTGACGAGCATCCACATTGTTGACTACATGACCGAAGTTCGCGAAACCAAGCTAGGTCCAGAAGTTGTAACGCGTGATATTCCAAACGTGTCCGAAGAAGCATTGCGTCACCTGGACGACGAAGGCATTGTCCGTATTGGAGCCGAAGTGCGACCTGGCGACATTCTTGTTGGAAAGATTACGCCAAAGGGTGAGCAAGAACTGTCAAGCGAAGAGCGTCTTTTGCGAGCGATCTTTGGTGAAAAAGCCAAGGAAGTTCGTGATACGTCGCAGCGTATGAGCAACGGTAAACACGGTAAGGTTGTCGGTGTTAAAATCTTTAGCCGTGCCAATGGTCACGAGCTAAAAGCTGGTGTGATCATGCAAATTCAGGTGTTTGTTGCACAAATGCGCAAGATTGCAGTTGGCGACAAGTTGGGTGGTCGCCACGGTAACAAGGGTGTTATTGCCCGCGTATTGCCAGTCGAAGATATGCCATTTACTGCCGACGGCAACCCTGTCGACATCATCTTGAACCCACTTGGTGTGCCGAGCCGTATGAACCTTGGCCAGTTATTTGAAACACACCTTGGTATGGCTGCTCGGGCTTTGGGTCTGAAAGTTGCCAGCCCACCATTTAACGGTGTGCCACTCAGCAAGATTCGATCCCTGCTTGTAGAAGCTGGTTTGCCGGAAGACGGCAAGCAGCAGCTGTACGACGGCCGCACTGGTGAAGCCTTCAAGGAGCGCACTACTGTCGGTAGTATGTACATGATCAAGTTGAACCACATGATTGCCGACAAGATCCATGCTCGAAGTACTGGCCCATACACTATGGTTACCCAGCAACCACTTGGTGGTAAAGCGCAAAACGGTGGTCAGCGCTTTGGAGAGATGGAAGTCTGGGCTCTCGAGGCCTATGGCGCCGCAACCACGCTGCAAGAAATGCTTACAATCAAGTCTGACGACGTCTATGGACGCGCAAAGGCCTACGAAAGCATTATCAAGCAGACTGAAATTGTCGGACCAAAAGTTCCTGAAAGCTTTAATGTTCTTGTGAAAGAACTGCAAGGCCTTGGCCTAAAGGTTGACCTGGTTGACCAAAACGCAGGAAAAGCGATCGACGCAGAAGAGTTGCTAGAGGTCAACATAAAAGACGAAGCATCACATCAAGCTGATGTGGCAGTACCTGTCAGCGAGATCAATGATCTTGATATGAGTGAAGACGTTGTTGCAGATGAATTTGTAGTACTAGATGAAAATGGCGAAGCCGCAACAGACATTGAAGCTGATGTTGCGCTGGCCGTAGAAGAAGGGAAGGAGGCCTAACATGCGCAAATATGCACACGGTACAAATATTGCCGACTTCGACGCTGTCCGTCTCGCGGTGGCAAGCCCTGCAGACATTCTGGACTGGAGTTATGGTGAGATTACCAAGCCCGAGACCATCAATTATCGAACGCAAAAACCAGAACGTGACGGTCTGTTTTGCGAAAAGATCTTCGGGCCCGTTAAAGATATCAACCCACATGATGCTAAGTACAAAGGTATGCGTTCGCGCGAAGCCGCTGTCGACAAGAATGGCGAGATCGTCACAAAATCAATTGTGCGCCGAGAGCGTATGGGTCACATTTCGCTTGCCAGCCCAGTGACTCACATCTGGTTTTTGCGTGGCACACCAAGTGCAATCGGTCTGGTTTTGAACATGACTGTCAAAAATCTCGAGCGAATCGCGTATTTTGCCAGCTATGTCATCTTGAGCGTTGATACTGCCAAGCGCGATCAAATGCTGCTAGACAAAGAGGCCGAAGCAGCTGCGGCTAAAGTTGCAATTGAAGCTCGTTATGACCAAATGGCCGCCGAAGAAGGTGCCGATGTGAAGACCTTGGCTGCTGAGCGTACAAAAGAACTCGAAGAGACTGCTAAGGAATACGAGAAGCTCAAGAGCCAGCTCGATAGTCTGCAAGTACACGCATTGATCAGCGAAAATGACTACCGCGCACTACCCGATGACCTGCAAAAACTGGCCAAGGTAGGCATGGGCGGCGATGCCGTTCGCGCAATGCTCGAAAGTGTTGATCTTGAGCAACTCATTGCGACTTTGACTGTAGAAGTTGAAGAGGCAAAGGGGCAGCGCAAGAAGAAGATCATGAAGCGAATGCGCATGCTCGAAAGCATGCTGCGTGCTGGAATCAAGCCAGGCAGTATGTGTGTGAGTGTTTTGCCAGTCATTCCTCCTGATCTGCGGCCTATGGTTCAGTTGACGGGCGGTCGTTTTGCTACAAGTGACCTCAATGACTTGTACCGTCGCGTCATTAATCGCAACAATCGGCTCAAGAAGCTCATCGAACTTAATGCACCAGAGGTTATCCGGCGCAACGAGATGCGTATGCTACAAGAGGCTGTTGATGCACTTATCGACAACAATGCTGCACGGAGTGGACGCGCAGTGAGCACTACTGGTCAGCGTCGTCGTCTCAAGAGCTTGAGTGATATGCTTAAAGGCAAACAAGGCCGCTTCCGACAGAACCTCTTGGGTAAGCGCGTTGACTACTCCGGTCGTTCGGTTATTGTCGCTGGGCCAGAGCTAAAGATTCATGAGTGCGGGCTGCCAAAAATGATGGCCCTAGAGTTGTTCAAACCATTTGTGATTGGTCAACTGATCATCCAAGAACATGCACACAATATCCGAAGCGCTACGCGCCTCATTGAGCTTGGTGACATTGCCGTATGGGATGCCCTAGACGAGGTGATCAAGGGTAAGTATGTTCTCTTGAATCGCGCTCCGTCGCTGCACCGTTTGAGCATCCAAGCTTTTCAGCCTCGTCTTATCGAGGGTAAGGCAATCCAATTACATCCACTGGTCTGCAAGGGCTTTAATGCCGACTTTGACGGTGACCAGATGGCCGTGCATTTGCCGCTTTCGGATGCCGCACAAAAAGAAGCACGTGAAATCATGGCTGCCAGTAAGAATATTCTAAAACCAGCCGATGGCACGCCAATTTTACATATTGAGCAGGACATTGTACTAGGCACGTATTACTTAACGTATGACAAGTTCCAAGGTGAGCCAAAGGCATTCACAGATGTCAACGATGCCCTTATGGCATATGACGCTGGAGCAATCATGCTGCAAACACCTATTCGAGTAATCTTCCGTGATGAGAAGCATGACACGACGCTTGGTCGAGTTTTGTTCAACGAGCTCTTTCCTGGCGATTTCCCATACCAGAACGAAAGTATGACAAAGAAGAAGATTCAAAAAGTCATGGCCCAGGTGTACGAGAAGTATGGCCAAGAGCGTACTGCTGAGATTGCTGACAACCTGAAGGATCTTGCTTTTGAGTTTGCTACGGTTTCTGGTCTTTCGATGGGGATGGATGATTTTCCTGAGGTTGTTGGTATCAAGGCGGTGATTGACGAAGGTGAAGATCGTGCCGCGACAATTAGCGAACAGTATGACGCCGGCTTTATGACCAACGATGAACGATATCGTTTGACTGTAGACAACTGGACTAAGGTTGATGGCCGCGTACAAGAGATGCTTGCTGAACAGCTTGCAACGCAGGACAACGCCATGGCCGTAGCCATCAAGTCAGCTGCCCGTGGTAACATTGGTCAGATGAAACAATCGGTTGGTATGCTTGGTGTCGTATCCGACACTAGTGGTCGTGCCATTGAGTTGCCGATCAAGGTTGGATACAAGCAAGGTTTGAGCCCTCTCGAATACTTTACTGGTACGCGTGGTACTCGTAAGGCTTTGATCGATATCGCATTAAAGACTGCCGATTCTGGTTACTTAACGCGCCGATTGGTAGATGTCTCGCAAGACATGTTTACCGTTGACGAAGATGCCGACGATCCAGGATTTGCCGTGTATCGTAGTGACTCCGAGGAAATTGGTATTTCTCTGGCCGATCGACTAGAGGGTCGATTCACCGCCGAAGACGTCGTCATTGACGACGCGGTACTTGTTGCGAAGGGCGAGCTGATTACGCGTTCTGCGGCGGCCACAATCTTGGCCTCAACACTACCAAGTGTTCGCATTATGAGCGCACTGACAAGTGGTAATGTCCGAGGCATTAGCCGCAAGAGTTATGGCGTTGATCCTGCAACAGGACAACTTGTGGTTAATCGTCATCCAGTTGGCGTCATCGCTGCGCAAAGTATCGGTGAGCCTGGCACGCAGCTGTCGCTTGACAGTAAGCACCGTGCTGGGGCTATCATCGCCGATGAGACGGCGCAAGGCCTGAATCGTGTCGAGGAGCTTTTCGAAGTTCGCTCGCCAAAGGGTCAGGCGTTTATCAGCGATGTTGCCGGCAATGTTAGTGTATGGGAAGAGGGCGATCACTATGTCGTGCAAGTTACGGGACATGAAGAACAAGAGCTGGCTACGCCTTTACTAGGCCGCACGCCCGCAATTGCCGATGGTCAAGATGTTACTATTGGTGACGTACTCGCTACTCGTGAAGACAGTGGTGAGCCACTCGTTGCTAAGTTCGACGGCAAAGTGCGCGTTACCGAGACTGATGTGATTTTGACTCCAAAAAGCCAAGCGGTTGTTCGCTATGAAATCCCAGGCTTCAAGCAATTGTCCGTCAAGGATGGCGATCAGATCGCTGCTGGGGATCGTCTGACGAGTGGGTCAATCAATCTACACGAATTACTTCGCCTGAAAGGCGTTGAAGCAACGCAGCGCTACATTATGGTCGAGATTAGTAAGATCTTTGCTGCACAGGGTCAGAACATCGCCGACAAGCACCTCGAGATTGTTGTACGACAGATGTTTAGTCGTGTGACAATTGAGGAGCCAGGTGATAGTGACTTTGTTACCGGTGATATCGTCAGTAAGGCGGCGGTGCTTGAGTCCAACCTGCGACTTGTTGCCGAAGGCAAAAATCCAGCTTTGTTTAGCCAACTACTGCTTGGTATTACCAAAGTCAGCACTTGGGCTGATAGCTTCTTGAGTGCAGCTAGCTTCCAGGACACAACTCGTGTATTGATTGCTGCCTCCACAAGTGGCAAGATTGATCAGTTGTATGGCCTTAAAGAGAATGTTATCTTGGGTCGCAAGATCCCCGTTGGTACCGGTTATACCGATCCTGACGCCGAGATCGAGCAAGATGACTTTGCTCTTGCCACCTAACGGACAAAACGAGTCAAAGCTGCGCAAC
This sequence comes from uncultured Candidatus Saccharibacteria bacterium, assembly GCA_964426305.1. Taxonomy (GTDB): domain Bacteria; phylum Patescibacteriota; class Saccharimonadia; order Saccharimonadales; family CAIOMD01; genus CAYRPO01. The sequence continues at coordinate 9,673 of CAYRPO010000024.1, read as the reverse complement.
AAAGAGCGTAGCAATAAACGAGCCTCATCACTGAGGCTCGTTTTTGTTATTGGGGCATTTTATGTCATAATGTGTGCATGATTACCCTATTGCGACAGGGTGATTTACGCACATTTCGACTACAGTAAGGAAGATTATGCCTGCACAGTCTCTTGGAACGACGCATCAACAACTCGTCAGCATGGTTGTCAATCGTCGTCTTGACGACAGCCAGACACACCAACTCGAGTCGATAGGCTTGCTCATTGGCTATGTGCCGATGGTTGGCCAGGAAGAACTATTGGTGTTGTATGTGATGAGGGACATCAAAATCTATCCCTCGATCTTGGATATTGCTGAGATCATTGGTAGCGCCTACAAACGAGACTTGCTGTTGAGATATCCGTTTGCCGTCGCATAAAGCCCACCCCCTGCAAAGAGAGCTCACCGTCGTTCACCTTCGCGAAGGCGAACAATGGCAAGCCCTTTCGGCGGTGGGCTTTCTTTCTTGCATACTATAGCCGTTATCTGGTACAATGTACCTTGAGTTTCAGTTTGTTTTGCTGCGTGCTGCATGCAAGACAAGCCATAAAGTGAATCAAGTGCAGGAGAATGTCGATCTTGCAGCGTACGGTATTGTGGCGCTGTATGGGTTGTACCTCTCGAATCCTGTAAAAGTTCTTAAGGAGAATTTTTAAGTTTATGCCTACAATTAACCAGCTTGTGCGCAAGGGTCGCAAAAGCAGTGTGGCGAAGACAAAGTCACCAGCTTTGCATCGCGTTACGAACAGCCTCAAGACCAAGAACTACGAAAAGCCAGCGCCATTTAAGCGTGGCGTGTGTGTGAAGGTGACAACCAAGACTCCAAAGAAGCCGAACTCGGCTTTGCGTAAGGTTGCTCGTGTTCGTTTGAATAATGGCTACGAAGTATGGGCATACATTGGCGGCGAAGGCCATAACCTACAAGAACACGCTGTTGTTCTGGTACGAGGTGGACGTGTGCCTGATCTTCCCGGTGTACGCTATCATATCGTTCGTGGCAGCCTGGACCTCCAGGGTGTTGCGAAGCGCCAAAAGGGCCGCAGCAAATACGGCACCAAAAAAGACGCCAAATAAATCTAGATTAATACATAGTATTTCGTGAAATGTATGCCGCCACGAAATACTAAATACTTATTACGACATACGAACTAGTGGCTTCAGTGACCGCCCGTCAATTGACAGGAGACACCGAAGTAAAGGAGTAC
>CAYRPO010000024.1:0-8347 GCA_964426305.1 uncultured Candidatus Saccharibacteria bacterium | reverse complement strand
AGTGGCTTCAGTGACCGCCCGTCAATTGACAGGAGACACCGAAGTAAAGGAGTACAGAAATGCCACGCAAGAAGACAAAGAGTCTCGTACGAGACATTCAACCAGATCGAAAGTATAACAATGTGCGAGTTCAGCGCCTCATTAACCGTGTCATGCTCAATGGTAAAAAGCAGCTTGCAGAGCGACTGGTGTATGAGGCTATGGATAAAGCAGCTGTCAAGCTCAAGGTAGAAGATCCACTCGAGGTCCTCGACCGAGCTCTCGACAATGTTCGCCCAAGCGTCGAGACTCGTTCTCGCCGTGTCGGCGGCGCTAACTACCAGATCCCATTTGAGGTTCGTGGTCAACGCCAAAGTCACTTAACACTGATGTGGTTTGTGGCTGCAGCACGTGCTCGCAAGGGTATGTCCATGAGCGACCGTATTGCTTCTGAAATTATGGACGCCTACAACGGCACCGGCGCAGCTGTCAAGAAGAAGGAAGACGCACACAAGATGGCCGAGGCAAACCGTGCCTTTGCTCACTTTGCTCGCACTGCCTAAACGCACGTAGGCAACCTACAGCAAGAAAAATGAATCGCCCCGCATGGTTAGGGGCGATTCATTTGCTATACTAGACAACAACATGTCATCGACGTCGACCAATAGTAAGAATCAAAGAATCCGAAATGGCAAGCCGGTTCCCAAGCACGAGCATAAACATTATGCGCCGTATATGTTAATGATCCCGCTCATAGCACTTATCGGGACATGCAGCATACTCGCCAGCAAGGCGTCTGTGGCCGGAACAATCGCCTTTTACTCCCATGGTGATATTTATGTTGTCGATACAGACGGTAGCGGGCTCAAAAATCTTACAAACAACCCTGCCAACGATATGCATCCGGTATGGTCTCCTGATGGCACCAAACTTGCGTTTACAAGTGATCGAACCGGACCAGAACTTGTGTATTATGGCGAATACGATGCTCAAAGCCGTACGCTTCGCACTATTGTACAGAGTGCTGCTCTTAAGTCCGACGAGACGCCTTGGGCAGTGTGGGGGTCGGTCGATACAGCTCACTTGCCTGTGTCTGGTCTGGACATGTCGGCTGCGGCCGTAAAATCCACAGACGGCAATATGCTGTCTCTGTTTCAGGCAGACATGAGTCCAGACAAAAAACGTGCGGTGTATACGAGCGGCGTAGCAGGTGGCTACGGCATTCGTCTCTATGATATAAAGACAAAAGCCACAAGTGTCATTTATGATGCAGCCGGAGATCAGAGTGAGCCAGACTGGCGTCCATAATGAGGATCGATTCAATACGGTACGGGATCGCATAGCTACCTCTTGTGGCGCTACAGACACGTGTCAGAGGCCTGGCGTAGTGGCTGATGCTGCAGTGCACGTATGTGATTTGGCACGCTGGGGGTTTGGTGGTTTAGCTGAGTTAAGTCTGCGAGAAGCGCAACGAAGGGCCGCCTCATGCATCGGTAACTGCGCTCTGCGACAAATTACCTAGTATTTACCACCCAAAACTGATAAAATATTTGCTGACTGTTGTTTTTTGTGTCCAAAAATGGACAGCAAGAACAAGGCTTCACTAATTAACTACAAGAGGTAATATAACCCCACTATGGCCGCGAAAAAAATTCTCATGGACAAGATCCGTAACGTTGGGATCATTGCGCACATTGACGCCGGTAAGACCACAACTACCGAAGGAATCTTGTACCGAACTGGCTTGAGCCACAAAATTGGTGCCGTGCATGACGGCGAAACTACAACTGACTGGATGGCGCAAGAGCGCGAGCGTGGTATTACTATCGTTGCTGCTTCGGTAACATGCTTCTGGAAAAACCACCAAATTAACATCATCGATACGCCGGGACACATTGACTTCACCGTAGAGGTAGAGCGAAGTCTGCGCGTGCTCGATGGTGCCGTAGTTGTATTTGACGGTAAGATGGGTGTCGAAAGCCAGTCCGAAACCGTATGGCGCCAAGCCGACAAATACGGCGTACCACGCGTGTGCTTTATCAATAAAATCAACCAAACGGGCGGTGATTTCTATAAGTCACTTGATTCAATTCATTCGCGACTTTCCAAGCGGGCATTCCCAGTGCATCTGCCGATTGGATTCGAACAGAGCATCAACGGCGTGATCGATTTGGTCGAAATGAAAGCATATACGTACAAAGAGTTTGCCGATAAGTCATTGGTCGAAGGAGATATTCCGGCTGACATGCTTGAAAAGGCCAAAAAATACCGAAGCTTGCTGGTTGAGAATGCAGTTGCCGAAGACGAAGCTATCCTAGAAAAATACTTTGAGGTTGGCGAAGAAGGCCTGAGCAATGAAGAAATCAAAAAGGCGATTCGTACGGCAGTGTTGTCGGGTAAATTCTTTGCTGTGACTGGTGGCGATGGTCGTGGTGTGATTGTCGAAAAAGTTCTCGACATGATGAACGACTACTTGCCAAGCCCACTTGATCGTGGCTCATCGTGGGGTACGCATCCAAAGACTGGCGAAGAGATTGAGCGCAAACCTGACGACGCCGAGCCTTTCAGTGCGTTAGCATTCAAGATTACTACCGACCCATTTGTAGGAAAATTGGCGTACTTTCGCGTGTATTCTGGCGTTGTCACCTCTGGGTCGTATATTCTCAACAGCTCAACGGGCGAAAAAGAACGCGTTGGTCGCATTGTTCGCCTACAAGCCGACAAGCGTGCCGATGTGACTGAAGTTGGCGCCGGTGATATTGCTGCGATCGTAGGACTAAAAGGTACTACGACCGGTAACACACTGTGCGATCAGGCAAACCCCATCGTGCTTGAAAGTATTTCGTTCCCAGAGCCTCCTGTCAGCATTGCAATCGAGCCATCGACAAAGGCCGACCAAGAAAAAATGAGCTTAGCTTTGCAGCGGCTTGCAGAAGAAGATCCAACATTCCGCGTAAAAGTTGATCACGAAACCGGCCAGACTATCATCTCTGGTATGGGTGAACTACACCTTGAGATCATCGTTGATCGCATGAAGCGCGAGTTTAATGTGAGCGCAAATATCGGCGCACCTCAGGTTGCGTATCGTGAAACAATTCGCAAAGACGGCGTTGAAGTACAAGGTAAGTTCGTGCGACAAAGCGGTGGTCGTGGGCAGTACGGTGACGTATGGGTGCGCTTTAGTCAGAACGAACAAGGCAAGGGCTTTGAGTTTATCAACAGTATCAAGGGTGGTGTCGTTCCAAGCGAATACATTACTCCAGTCAAGAATGGTATCGAAGAAGCGCTTGCCAATGGCGTTCTGGCGGGCTATCCTGTCGTAGACGTCAAAGCAGAGCTGTATTTTGGTAGTTATCATGAAGTCGACAGTAACGAAATGGCCTTTAAGATTGCTGGCTCTATGGCAACTCAAGAGGGCATCAAAAAGGCAAATCCCGTACTACTGGAGCCGATTATGAAAGTTGTTGTGGTGACACCGGAAGAACACATGGGCGACGTCATTGGTGACCTAAATGCAAAACGCGGACGTATTGAAAGCATGGAAGATCTGCAAGCAGGTATCAAGGAAATCACAGCCTTTGTGCCACTTGGTGAGATGTTTGGCTACACAACCAATCTTCGCAGCATGACAAAGGGTCGCGCAAGTTCGAGCATGGAGCTTGATCACTATGCCGATGTCCCGGGTCATGTAACCGAAGCAATCATCGCTAAAAACGCAAAATAGATAGCCGTAACAACGCACAAATAGCCATCCAGCAGGATGGCTATTTGCTATTAGTTTAGAAATAGTATAAAATATATGTAGCTTGATAGCCCCGTAGGAGGTGAGTGCATGCAGCCTGACTTAAGCCGCTAAGGTAGCGGCGGGCAGGAGCAGAAATGTCCAAGCACGATGATCGTAACATGTCGGAGAAGATGCTGCGTCGTGAGATTGATGCGATCTTGCATGATGCGCGACGAGCCTTCAATGGCACCGATTACAAGATTGCCGACGACCCGCTCAACGATGACTTCGACAGTCCCGAGTCGATGCCGCGGCACACGTACGATTGGTAGCCCCGAGAAGCCCCGGAAATCCGAGAGGCCTCCGGGGCTTCTTACTATTGCAGGTACTGCAATTGATATACTTAAAGACATGTCTATACAGATAAAAAATCGTCCCGCTTTACCATATAGTTTGACGTTAGCCATCTATCGATCATTGCAAAGTGTCGTGTCAAAAAGCGGCAAAGGTGTGTATGCCAGTGGTGGTGTACTGTTTCGAGGCGCCGTCTTTGGCCGGGATTCTTTAGAGGTTGCAGAGGACATCTATGTCTTACGCCCAAGGCTTGTACGGTCGGTACTGCTGACACTCGGTGCCTTGCAAGGAACCAAGTTTGACACAAAAAGCGAAGAAGAACCGGGCAAAATACCTCATGAACACCGCACTCGCATGATTGATGGGCATACACTAAGCGCCGACGAACTGTACATATACGAACAGCTTGCAAAACACTGGGGTGAGCAGAATGGCACATTGACATATTATGGTTCGGTTGATGCAACACCATTGTTCGTAAGGCTTACTTGCAGATTCGTGCGGCTGTATGGCTCGTCGATTCTCAAGGCAACGGTTGCACGCAATGACGGCCAGGAAGTATCGATGCGAGTCGTGTTGCAAGACGCGCTCAAGTGGATCGAACAATCAGTTGCATCATCACCGTTTGGTATGCTTTCGTACCAGCGCCAGAATCCGCACGGGCTTGAGAACCAAGTCTGGAAAGACTCAGTTGAGTTTTATCGCCATAGTAATGGAACGGTTGCAAACATTGGCGCACCAATTGCTTCAATTGAGGTACAAGGGTTGGTGTACGACGCATATGTCGAAGCATCTGGATTATTGCACCGCCCAGAACTTATAGAACAAGCCCATGCGTTACGCGACAAGGTACTTGCAACGTTCTGGTTGCCTGATGTTCAATATTTTGCGCTTGGTATCGACCAAGACCCGGGCACAGGCAAGTCGCGCATAATTCCAACAATCACTGCCAATCCAGCAGAGCTATTAGATACCAAAATCTTTGATGCATTGCCGACCAATGAGAAACAACAGTACATCGAAGGCATTGTCCATATGATATTCAGCCAGCAGTTCCTGACGGCGGCAGGTATTCGGTCTCGGTCGTTGCAAGAGCAGTCGATCGTATCATATTGGGACTATCATGGTTCAAATGTCACATGGCCCAAAGAAACATACGACATTGCGCGTGGTCTACGCCGACAAAATTTGCCCAATCTTGCCAAGCAACTCGAGTATCGACTTGTGAACATTACAAGGCACACCAAAGAATTCTATGAATTTTACTTTGTCGACGACCAAGGCCGAGTGTTACTTCACGAAGTGACCGATGAAAACCGCCCGTACGATTTCGCGATTGTGGCAAATAATCCGCCCATGGAGGCGCAGGCCTGGACTATCTCGGCGCTTATGGCGCTACGCTATCCTTCGCGTATTCCTTCGTACCGACCAATGCAACCTTGGCAGCGCAAGCTTGAACAGCGCATTCTGGCGGTCGCTCCCAAGCATCGGCATCTCCGCTCCAAAAAAGCATTGACAGCATTGTACCCGGCGTACACCTATCACCTGACAAAGAAAAACTCATGGATAGATGAACGTTAATAGGCAATGTACCTGGTTCATGACAATCATTTAGTTAAAAAAGAATACCTCTTTACAAACAGGGGCAGAATTCGATACACTAGTTCGGTACGCGCGTAAGAGCATTATATTTCTTTGCGCTAAATCTATAAGTAATTAAGGAGAACAAATGGCTGACAATTTCGACCGCAGCAAGCCCCACGTGAATGTTGGTACTATGGGTCACGTTGACCACGGTAAGACTAGCTTGACCGCTGCTATCACTATGACACTTGCAAAGCGCCTTCCAAGTGCTGTTAACAAGGCCGTATCGTACGACCAAATCGACAACGCACCAGAAGAGCGACAACGCGGTATCACCATCGCCACCTCGCACCAAGAGTACGAGAGCGAGAAGCGTCACTACGCCCACGTTGACATGCCTGGTCACGCCGACTATATCAAGAACATGATTACTGGTGCTGCTCAGATCGATGGCGCTATCTTGGTTGTATCTGCAGCTGACGGTCCTATGCCTCAGACTCGCGAGCATGTTTTGCTTGCGAAGCAGGTTGGTGTGCCAAAGATTCTTGTTTTCCTTAACAAGATGGATCTTGCTGACCCAGAGTTGGTTGAATTGGTCGAAATGGATGTTCGTGAACTTTTGGCCAAGTACGAGTTTGACGAAGACGCTCCGATCATCAAGGGATCTGCTACAAAGGCAATCGACGGCGACGAAGCTAACATGGATGCAATCATGGAATTGGTTGCAGCTATGGACGACTACATCCCAGAGCCAAAGCGCGATCTTGACAAGCCATTCCTCATGCCCGTTGAAGACGTATTCTCGATCAAGGGTCGTGGCACGGTTGCAACCGGTCGTGTTGAGCAAGGTATCGTAAAGATCAACGAAGAAGTTGAAGTTGTCGGTATCCGACCAACTCGCAAGACTGTTGTAACTGGTGTTGAAATGTTCAAGAAGAACCTTGACCAAGGTCAGGCTGGTGACAATGTTGGTGTATTGCTTCGAGGCGTCGAGCGCGACGACATCGAGCGTGGCCAAGTTTTGTGTAAGCCAGGTAGCATCACACCACATACCGAATTTGACGCCGAAGTATACATCTTGACCAAAGAAGAAGGTGGACGTCACACTCCATTCTTCAAGGGCTACAAGCCACAGTTCTACTTCCGTACTACGGACGTAACTGGTGAAGTTGAGCTTCCTGCCGACAAGGAAATGGTTATGCCTGGTGATACAATCACCTTCAAGGTAACACTGCTTGCTCCAATTGCTATGGAGCAGGGTCTTCGCTTCGCGATTCGCGAAGGTGGCCGCACCGTTGGTGCTGGTGTTGTAACCAAAATCACTAAATAGCTTCTACCAATTAGATTCTTACAAAAAGAGCCTCCACAACGAGGCTCTTATTGGTTTGGCACACAGTGAAAAATTTGCTATATACAAATAATATGATAATATAAGTCTTTATGAGCTCATTTACTCCCCTTGAGGTGACAGACAGAAATCGATATTTTGATGATATCGTCCATGGGCTTCAGACTGACCTTGCATTCGATCCAACAGTTCAAGCACGACTTGGTACAGACGTGGTTGCGATGCATCTACGATACTTAGACAAACTTGAACTTGCGAATGTCACCGATGGCCGAGCATCGATGTCAAAAGCTGTCCTCGACGCGGGAAAGATTGCCGTAGCAATCGTTCACCAGGGTCAGCGTATCACTATATCGGAAGAGATTCTTTCAAAAGTTGATGACGACATGATGCAACGAGTTACAGAGTCCGCAGAGTATGTTGACGTCATTCAGGATGCCGTCTTGTCAACGTTTGGCTTGGGATTACCGCAGATTATGGAAGAAACATCTGCAAGCCAAGCCAATGGTGATGGGTATAGTCTTACCTTATCGGATGAAGGTTCGATCGCAAGGGTAGCTAGTCAAGTGAATATCATTCAATTTCCAGATCCGTTCCGCAATAAGATACTACAAACCCAGTTTCGTCCTTACATGCTGCTTCAGCATTTGCCTCAATGTAACGAGATTGAGCGCAAATCAGTAGTGCTTCATGAAGATCGTCATATCGCCCAAACATATGCATCACCTCAACTATTTGTAAATAAATTAGATCTGTTTAGTCATGAAGATGAGCAACGTGCCATCAGAGAACTCGAGGCCTATCGTGACCAAGCCGAATATCTTGTTGCAATGGGAGAGACAACTGGCTGGCTGCCCGAACAAACTATTGCAATTGATCAGGTACGCAGGTTTTACGCTACAGCAAAAGATGGATCGGATTATGCTCCGCATAATGTCTTGCTAAAAAGACTTAAGGAATTGGATTTATTACATGCTCTTGGCGATATTGAGCCAACAAGGCAACATGATAGACCAACACTTTTGCGTAATCTTGCCATGATAGGTAGGTCATTTTTTCAGATAAGAGCACTCCAGGATCAAGCACCTACAGCAAATATGCAAAAAATCGAAAAAGCAAAGCTGCCCAAAGCGTTGATAGGTATACCTGAAAAGTAAACCATGGTATCAGATGCCGAATACTTGCCGATCCAAGAGACTCAGGTTGATGGTGAACTTATCCAGCTAATCAGCCTTGCACCAATATGTGGATCGTGCTATTACTTAAATAGGGACTGCAAACTTGCTTATATATAAATATTATGATATAATCCCCATTTTCCCCGCGGCTTGCCGCGTGGGTTCCGTTTAGGGAAAGTA
>CAYRPO010000023.1:14097-16368 GCA_964426305.1 uncultured Candidatus Saccharibacteria bacterium | reverse complement strand
TCAGATATGATCAAGGCAGGGGCCGTTGTTGTAGACGCTGGTGTAGCGAGCGAAGACGGTAAGACGGTTGGAGATTTAGCGCCAGAAGTTTACGAGCGAGACGACCTTACGCTCACGCCTCAAAAAGGCGGTGTTGGCCCGCTGACTGTCTGTGCACTGTTTGAAAACGTTATCCGTGCAAGCAGTATGTAGACGCGATAGTCAGTAGCTATATTTTTGCTGCAGATATGCCTGCGCGCGCTTAGCCTGTCGTACCGCTATGTGATTCCGGGATGAATCTACGACCCGCAACATCATAAAAACCATTGGCACGAACAGTACGATAGCCGTAAGCAAGAACAAAATCACCAGTGATAATATGCAAACCAAAAACAGTAAAATACCTATGAAGATTGCGATGCCACCAAGTGCACTTTCTGCAAATGATGCGACATATACCGATAAAAATGCTGAACCAAAAAATATACCCAATGTTTTTAATAGCGTAAAAAAATATTGATCGAGCTGTTTGTCGATGATCGCTGCTTTGTGTATCAGTGTACGGATCATCGATCGGCTTGCTTGTGTTGTGACATCACGGCGCAAAAGCATATCGACAAGCTGTCTGCTTTTTTGTATATAGTGCTCAATGGTTGGCCCATTGAGTGGTCCAACAAACAGTAGGGTTAGCTCGTCATTTTGGGCATAGTAGTCAAACTCGTATCCTTCCCGCATCAAATTCAATAGTGTATCTGGGCCGAAGATCTGCATTGTTTCGTTAGTATCATGAGGATTGGTCTGTAGATCAAAAATCTTTGCCACATCGCCAGGAAGCGGTGCTTGCTGGTAGTCGGTGGTGTGAAAATCGGTTTGCGGTATGATCGTATCATTCAGGATTGAATTCAGGCGAAAATTCGGCACGTATTTTCTAGGATCTTTGTATGTGATCGAGTACAAGCAACGACCAGCAATTGCCACAAAACTAACCGCATGACACTTTTCAGCGGTATCGTCATGAATAAGCGGTGTCTGACACTCATACTGGCCTGCATATGTCTTCAGCGAGAATGTGATGCGCGCGTGGTCCTTATCTGGTGCATAGCCTTTCGCTAATAAATATCTTACGACCTCATCGACTGCAACGTCGGTAGTGTGAGCTGGCGGGCTATATGCGTCGTGAACGTAGTACCATACCGTTGCACCAATCGTATACAGAACCATCAACATAACACCGATAAGTGGCAACACAATCAGAGACATGAATGGTAGCATGATGTATACTTCGCCACCGTCTATCCATTCGTGTTTATAGATGTACATCCACCAGGCAATGCATGCGACCCCGGCGAGCAGTAACCCGAAGCTGACAAAATACACTTCTTTGACGTCGTTAAAATTGGTCCATATATGTTTTTTCTTTTTGCTCATACCACAATTATATGGCAAGAGGAGTTGTTCATCGCATAAGAAACGATATAATCTGATGGGATGAGGCGTTTTTTATGAAAGGGCCAAAACCGTTTGCTTGAACTGCTCACCCCGGTCTTTGTAATTTTTGAACATGTCAAAGCTTGCACAGGCGGTCGACAGCAATACGACGTCACCAGCCTGTGCCTCTTCTGTTGCAGCTTGAACAATGTCGTGCATGTTTGATCGAATGGTAGTGACTGCAAAAAAATCTTGGTCGGCGAGGCCGTCGACAAATACATCTGCCATGTAACCAACTGCGATCACATGACGAACGTTACTGCGCAGCACTTCGTCTATAACTGGCTGTAGGCTTATGCCTTTGTCGGAACCTCCCAAGATCATGATTTTCGGTTCTTCAAACGCTCGCATGGCGGCAATGGTTGTTTCTGGGGTAGTCGCAAAACTGTCGTCATAGTAGCGAATGCCATGCTTTTCGGCGACAAATTCCAGTCGGTGTTCCAGACCTTTGTACCCAAGCAGCGCCTGCTTTATGGCCATGACATTACCAGCCACAATGTGCCACGTGGTGGCTATGGCTGCGCAAACGTTTTCAAGATTATGTCTGCCAAGTAGCTCAACATCTGCCACGGCGCATACGTACACATCTGCAAAGTATATGCCACCGTCCTGAACATAGGCTCCGCCGCGATGTTCAGGTGTGTCGTTCGGTGCGGCAGGAACTTCGTAAGTGATCTTTGTCGCGTTTGATTGGCTTGCGATGCGCACCGACATCTGCGAAAGAGCATTATATATGGCGGTGTCGGCGGTAGTTTGGTGTAAGAACAGATTGGCTTTCGCAGCGAAATATTCTTCGGCAGTGGC
>CAYRPO010000023.1:0-13997 GCA_964426305.1 uncultured Candidatus Saccharibacteria bacterium | reverse complement strand
TAGTTTGGTGTAAGAACAGATTGGCTTTCGCAGCGAAATATTCTTCGGCAGTGGCATGAAAGTCTAGATGTTCTGGCACTGTCATAAGGCACGTTGCAATGGTTGGTGATGATTGTATGTCGCACAGCTGAAAGTTTGACAGTTCTAGTACAACCCAGTCATCGGCATGTATGTCGGGAAGCATGGCAAGTGCTGCTTTGCCAATGTTACCACCCAAGTGTACCGTATGTCCGGATGCTTCTAAGATACGAGCAACCAGTGTTGATGTTGTACCTTTGCCCTTTGTGCCGGTAACGCCAATGAGATTTTTTGTAGGACATACTTTGAAAAATTCATTCGTACCGCTCCAAATTTTGCTAGAAACACCCGGGTTTTTGTCGAGGATCTTTTGCGAATGGAGCCCTGGCGTCCGAAGCAACAGATCGTATGAATCTAGGTTGTCTAAGTACGTTTCGCCCAAAACAGCAGAAGCACCAAGTGGTACGGCCAAGTCAACATTTTGATCGTGTATGACGACATTGTGGCCTTGTCGTTTGTAATACTCATACGATGCCCTGCCTTCCACGTCATAGCCCAAAACTGCAATTTTCATAGCTCAATCATAACATCGCCAGACAAGGCCATGGTCCTATAGATGTGATTTAACAAGTTCTGCAACCTGCCGCGGTGTCATCTCGGCTTTTACGATAAAGGCCAAGACGCCAAGGTCTTTTACGATGGCTGGGGCTTCTTGTTCGCCCATATTGGTCAATATAATGACCTTCGTATTGACTCCCCAGTCTTTTTTGCGTAGCGCTACAAGCATCTCGTCGCCCGTCATTTCCGGCATCATCAGATCTAGCAGCACCATGTCGGGACTCATTTGCTCGATCAGTTCTAGTCCCAGACGGCCATTTTCGGCCGTGTCAACATCGAAGCCCTCTGCTTCGAATTTCATGCGATACATTTGGGCGATCGCGGCATCATCTTCGATAATGGCAATTTTTACGCTCATATTCATATAGTATCTCAGTTCTCTCTGAGTGCGAATATTTTTTGCATAATTTGAAATTCGTCAAGGTTTGACATGTCTTCGGGTGCCCCGACCACCACGTCATAGCGGAAACCTACCTTTTTGATGAATACTGGAATGATCCGGGTGTTTGGAACCTTAGCCAGGTACTTGACTCCTGGTTTTGGCTGCGTATTTTGCGGCTTCCTAATCATTTTTCCTTCGGGGTATATCATCACCGTACCAATATTTCTTTCGAGCACGTATTCGCTAAATGGTATGCCGTGCTGGTAGGCCGCATGTTCTTTTGCGGGAAAGCAGCCGAATGATAGTGCAGCATACCGGAGCCACCATATATTCACGTACGCATTTGCTGTCATGAAATAGACGGGAGATAGACTCAAGATAAGGCGTAGTGGTAGGCCAAAACCAATAACCTGGGGATCGGTTCTGGCTATATGATTTGCGGCAAGGACATAAGAATATTTTTGGCGATTGATGACCGACGGGTTAAACTTGACATTGTACGACCTGACAAATATAACTAAGAGTAGTTTGGCAGGCAACGAAAACAGGATTTGCCACACTTTCAGAAATCGTGCGTTGACGAACTTTTTAGAATTTTGCATGCTACTTACATTTAAACATATTCGGCGAAAATTCAAAGATACTGTTACCTATGTCCGGGTGTTTCGCAACAATGAACAGCGACTCTACCAGGATCACTTATTGGGGAGCGCTGGGGTAGCCGTTATGGAGGCTCAAATCTTGCACGCTGCGGTTTATCTGCAGCGTGCTTTTATAAGTAGTCATGACATTGGCATAGATGGTCGAATGACATTGTTGTCGGATCCTCACCAGGAACACGCGGTCTACTTTGCAGTCAAAAATCGACATGGCGCATTGGTGGCGACATCGCGTCAGATTCATGTGCGAACAGACAGGTCTCACGATGCATTCCCTATATTGAGTAAGGCAAAGATAGAAAAAAGATGGAGAGATTATATTATGTCAATAGATTCACATAAGATCGTTGAGATTTCTGGGCTCGCAAAATTTAGAGGCGAGTCAAAGATTGTGCCACTCTTTTTGTACAGAAAAATGTGGCACTACTCTCTTTCCGAAGGTCATACGCTATGGCTCATGGCCTGTGACGTGGTACTGTATCAACGTCTTAAGCTATTACTGGGTGATGCCATAGTGCAGATCGGAAGGCAGACAAGTTATCAGGGAGGTGAAGTTATCCCTGCGCTAGTTCATCCCGTCCTAGCTCTTGATGATTTGACGCGATCAATTCATACGTCTCGCTTTTTGAAGCGAAAAATCCGCATCATGACCAGAGACTTCTTTTTGTATGGGATGCCCCAGCAAGACCGGATCAATTTTGAAGAATCAACAGAGAAACGAATCAGCGGAGAGACAGAATGATTCTCGTACCGTTTGTTGTAATCTGGCTTGTCACGTTTTTTCCTTCATGGTGGCTTTTGTTGCGCCTGATGGCATGGTCTGCTAGCGATATGTCAAGGTGGCAAAGGGTGCAATTCATGTTGCTATTCTTTCTTTATCGGCTTATTATTGCCGCGCCATACATATATCTTGTGTACGTTGGCCAGGATAGTTTACCAGTATTCGTACAAAGTTTTATCGTTGGTTTTATTGTGTTCGGCCTTGCCCTGTCGGTCCTGAGGTTTTTCTTTAAAGACCATCTGAATGTCTTGCTATGGAATATTTATGCATTTGTATATGATGGGCTGAATCACTTTGTTCCGTATGCGATGCTCCAGCAAAAGATGTTGCATTATGCGGACCCAAAGCCTGATATGCGGATATTAGATCTAGGGTGCGGAACGGGTAATCTTGCTATTATGATGCATTCTGTCTCTCCGGCATCTCACATTACGGCAGTAGATAGCTCACGGCAAATGCTTAAGACGCTCAGGAAAAAAATGAAAAATGACCATAGCATATTGGTTATTCAGAGTGATCTTATAGAGTATCTGCGACAGCTAGACGACAATTCGCTTGATCTCGTAACTATGAGCAATGTGCTCTATACGGTAACGGATCGAAATGAACTATGGCCAGAACTACTCAGGGTGATGCGGCAAGGTGCTCGAGCTGTTATTACAAATAGTGACAGGGCTGGCAGCCTGCCTCTCATCAAAGAACACACAAGCCAAAAGAACGCACTAAGTCTTTTGAGACCAAGTCTTGTTGCGGTATTTGTCATAGACGCCTTTATCTCTGAACTCTCGAAGACGGGAACATTCTCCTTTGTGATATTTGACGAACTTAGGCTGGAGATTGAAAAATTCGGTGGGACTGTGCAGTATCATGAACGGTGCTATGGCGGCGCAAAAAACGGAGTTAACATTTTGTTTTCAATTTTGAAGTAATATTAGTATGAGTACATAATGCTTATGAAGATATGTTCATACAGATCCTATTAACCCTTGCAGTCATTTTACCAGGACTAATTGTTGTCATTGGTCGCAAGCCAAGTGTAATGCGGATATCATTTTTCTTGATTTCTGTTTTTCTGGCTATGTGGTCTTTGACAAATTATCTTGTTGATTTTGATGAGAGCAGGTCGTTGTTATGGGCTCGT
Organism: uncultured Candidatus Saccharibacteria bacterium; assembly: GCA_964426305.1. GTDB lineage: Bacteria > Patescibacteriota > Saccharimonadia > Saccharimonadales > CAIOMD01 > CAYRPO01. Next base: position 10,398 of record CAYRPO010000023.1, on the reverse strand, counting down.
ACAACTTTTTTCTTTATTGTGTGGGCTGCGGCAAGTTTTTTGTTGTTTACATTGCATTACCCAAAAAAAATAACCAAAAACAATCGATATATCGGTTATTTGTTGATTGGTGCTGCCATATTGTCGGTGCTCGTGTATACGCCGCTATTTATCAGCGCTGGCCATGTTGACGAGACGGGTGTTTTTAATATCGATAGTGGCCCGTTGTATCTGGCGTTTGTCATTTATTATGTCGTTGTGTTCGTAGTCGCATCACTGCAGCTACTGCGCCAACTACGTCATGCGAATCGACAGAACAAGCCAAGAATAAAAGTTGTAGTTTTTTCTATTTTGGCCATGACAGCAATTGCCACTACTACAAACCTGATATTACCAAGCATCTTTCATTATTCTTTGCTTTCTCCCTACGGTGGGTATGCAACAATACTATTCACGGGCGGTGTCGCATACGCCATTGCGCGGCACCGCCTCTTTAGTGTTCGGCCTATGGTCGCCCGCGCAACGGCATATGGTCTAACTGTCGTTGTGGTAACTGTTATTTATTTTGGGTCGATTTCTATTGTGTCGACTTTGTTGGTTTCACGCCAAAGTTTCAACTGGACCGAAATACTAATCTACTTTTCGTTGTCGTTATTTCTTGCGGCTAATTTTCAATGGTTTCTCGGCATCTTTACGAAAATCACACAACGTATTTTTTATCGAAGCGCATACGATGCACAAGAGGTTATAGAGAGAGTCGGCAAGGTCCTTGAATCCGAAATTCGGCTAGATACTCTCATACAAAATGCGCTGAACGAAGTCTGCGGAACCATACATATCACCCATGGTCAACTGGCAGTTATTGACGGGTCGCGCTTATTTTCTATGGCTCTCTTTGGATCCACTAGCAAGGAGCCGATTACATCTACGGCACAGCTAGAACATCTGAACCAAAAAATAGTCGTTGCCGATGATCTTGATAGCGGCATCAGGCTTGATGTGCTCGAAAAGCACGGTTTCCAACTGTCGCTGATGCTACATACGCAGGATGAGCGCATAGGCTATTTATTGCTCGGTGATAAGCTCAACGGCGACACATACAGCGATAAGGATATTAAACTGCTAGAGATCATTGCTCGTGACATATCGGTATCAATTCAGAATGCAAAATCATACGAAGAAATCGCGCTATTTAACGAAACGCTCCAGGCCCGTATTAAGCAAGCAACACAGGAATTGCAGCGAACGAATGAGAAGTTGAAGGCTTTGGATGAGGCTAAGGACGAATTTGTGAGCATGGCGAGTCACCAATTACGTACGCCACTGACAAGCATAAAGGGCTATATCAGTATGGTTCTAGAGGGCGACGCCGGGGAAGTGAATGAACAACAGCAACAATTTTTACAACAAGCGTTCGCATCTAGTCAGCGCATGGTGTATCTCATATCTGACCTACTGAACGTTAGTCGGCTCAAAACGGGTACATTTGTAGTGGAACGAAAAGAAACATATTTGCCCGATATTGTTGAGGCCGAGGTGTCACAACTAGTCGAGACTGCTAAGTCGAGAGGAATCGAGCTGGCGTACACTAAACCAACAGATTTTCCGAAGATGATGCTTGACGAAACCAAAATTCGCCAGGTGATCATGAACTTTACAGACAATGCCATATACTACACGCCAAAAGGAGGCAAGATTATGGTTAGTTTGATAGAAAAGCCGCGCTCACTAGAGTTGACCGTGACAGACAGTGGTATCGGTGTACCAAAAAGTGAACAACATAAACTATTTACCAAGTTCTATCGTGCCGACAACGCACGCAAAGCTCGGCCGGATGGCACGGGACTAGGATTGTATATGGCCAAAAAAGTCATAAGTGCGCAAGGTGGAGCGATTATCTTTCGGTCGCAAGAAGGCAAAGGAAGCACCTTTGGTTTTAGTTTCCCGCATGCTAAGCTGGAAACAGAACAGTAATTTTATAAAACACAAAAAAGTTTTCAATTAGAGCAAGGCATGAATAATCCACTGACCGATGTAGCGCAGCAGATGGTAGCAGCTAAGCGTATACAGCTTGAGCCTGAGGCGCAAGATCGTTTAGTGCAAGAGATTGCTGCTATACTGCAGGATCATATCAATGCCGAGCTATTGAGTCGACTAACGAACGAGCAGCTAGGCGCCTTCGATAGTGAAGTGACCGACGCCATGACTGCCGACGAGACGCTTGCATTTTTTGCGCGTAATGGCGTTGATATACAAGACGCCACACAGACGGCAATTATGCGCTTTAAGCAGGCGTATCTCGGAGCGTAACGTGGCACCGACCAGTCCAGACATCCCGCAGTCAACCTCTCCGCCGGATGATCATGACTTGGCGCAATACCTGGAGCAAATGCAATCTTGTACCGCTGTAGATTTGTCGCATAACCAAGTACGGATCAGTCAGGATTGTGTCGAACAACAGATGGCGGAGCGAATCGCGCGTGATGGCGGAATGGTAAAAAAGGCAATGCACGAACTGTGGCAGAAGTACCTTTGGTGCGAAGTACATACCGACTGCGGAAAACGTGAGTTTCGCAAAAAAATACAAGACCCGGAGAGCCTCTATGCAGTGCTAAGCGACGATCATGCAGTCTCAAAAAATGCCCTTCATCGTCTTGTCGATCGACTTGTGAGCGGTGATGGTGACAATGCATACGCGAAGGCTTCGGGCGAAATTGTCACGACTCGAAACGCAACAGAGCAAACAGAGCTCGAGACCGCGATCCGTGGTGCTATAAAAGAAACAGTCTTGAGATATGTTGATGGCACCATAGACGAAGAGGCGCTCGAGCAGATGCAGCACGATATACTACTCGGCCTGAAAGAGGTAATGCCCAATTTGTTTGAGAGTAGCGCATTGCTAGCAGGGAATTTGCGTGAAATCGTCCATGCGGCACTAGTAATCAAAGATCATATACGTGGTATGGACAATGCCGAGGCACAGCTCCATGCAGTGCTAGATAGCGTGTCGCTTACCTACACCAATGCCCGGCCAGGCCTGAGCGCAGAAGGGTACAAGACTCGATTCAATAATGCATCTGAAAGAATGCGCACAAAAGGCTATCTCATGAATAGTGCCACTGGAACAGCCGCACTGGCCCTAGCGATATCTAGAGTCGGTGCGGCGGTGCACGCAGGTCCGGCGGGCGCTAGGCAAACCTCTGTTATAAAACGTGAGGCACACTATGCGGATCGTGAGGCAACGGTGGGTGGAGACATCTCTGAGGGCCGATTAGCTGAATATCTAGGCGTACAGCACGACCGATTTTCGTCGGCATCGCGTATGCAGGCTCTACAGGTCTTTATAGATCAGTCAGAACCTTTCAGCATAGGGCAGGCCATGGCAGCAATGCAGGCCATTGCTGCGACCCGCGAAGCGATCATACTAGGCACAGAGGCACGCCGAGATCTTATTCAATTCAGTAGTCGCTCACACATAGACACAGAACGCAGTCAGCTCTTGGCAATGACCGACCAGATTGAACGGCGACTGAAAGCACAGTTCACCTATGACTATGAATATACTTTTACCAATCCGTATACAGCAACAGATGTTGGCCAGACTGTAGTGCCCGAAAAATATTCTTTTGACGAATGTATCGAACGCTACCGAGATTTGTATGGGGCACAGATGGATCGCAACATACAACAAAGCCAAGCACGCCTTCACAGACTACGATCCAAAAAAACAGCACAGGGTGCCGTAATTGGCCTCATCGGAGTTTATAGTACTACTAAGACACGAACCGGCACGACCGCGTCACCGACTGCAGTACCCACGCAAGAGCCTGAGACCCTAACGAGCCTTGGAATTGCCATAGAGGGCTTAGCAAGCAGCAGATTTGGTGGTCGATCAGACACAGTACGCAGAAAGTCTGCAACTTTAGACAGGGGTCGGGGTTTGACATATATTCCACGACAAGCATCGAGAGCCACGGAGAGAGCCACGAATCGCGGTGGTCCACAAGTGCGCGGTAGATAATCGAGAGTAAAAAATCACATGAAGAAGGCCCCGAGCAAATGAATGCCACGGGGCCAGTTTGTGCGAATTTGCAGCCCGCACAGGGTGGCTGGTCGTTTCGATATCGCCCAAAACGACGGAGGCGTTCATGCATGTTGCTAGACCCTGTTCTTGGTACAGAACGCAAGCCAGAAGGCCAGCGCTAGACCGAACAAGAACAAGCCCTCTTTCCACGCGATCTCGCGAGGCGTGGTGAGCCGCTTGCTGACATCTGCCGTTTGTCTCTGCACTTCTTCAAGCGCGGAGCGCAAGGCATCGCCGTCACTGGCACGGTAGGCTGTGCCTCCAGTGGTGTTGGCAGCGTCCTGCATAGCCTTGTAATCAGGCTTGCAGACCGTACCACAACCACCTTCGTACCGCAACTTCTCGGTGCCGTAGGCAACGCCGTTGACGGGGTAGGGCGAACTCTCGGTTGCTTCCGCTAACGATTGTTCACCCTCTTCAATCTCTTCACGTCCATCGGCAACCACTGTGATGGAGGCGTTGAACGTCGAAGCGTCGCCGCCGAACTGCGCCATTTGCTCGAGTGCAGCGTTGGCCGCAAGGACACCTTCACCGGTGGCGGTGCCGCCGGGTTGGGTCTTGAGCTTGTTGATTGCCTTGACCAGCTTCTCGCGGTCCCGCGTGGGGGCCACGACCAGCTTGGCATGGTCAGCGAACGTTACGAGGCCGATGTTGAGATCGGGCGGTGCGTTCTGCACGGCTGTCTTCAGAGCGATCTTAGCTTGCGCCAGACGCTCTTCGACATCCATGCTCTTGCTGACGTCAACGGCGATCATTGCGGTTGACCGTTCCTCGGGCACCGTAGTGTCGAGGGTCGGCTGCGCGATGTACCAGATGCTGACACACATTACCGCCAGCATGGACGCTGCTGCGATGTGCCTCCCCACGGCGCGCGGGGTGACAAGCACCTGCTGTATCGCCTTCTGGTTGGACCATCGCACTGTTCCCCCCTTGGAGTGTTTCCATGTCCAGATGTACCGGACGAGGAGAACCAAGGGGATTACGAGTAGAGCGAGCCACCATGGCTGATGGAACTCGGGCATTGCAACCCCCCTTCAGGAGGCTCGACTTGACCGACGTTGCCGCCGATCGAGCAGACGGACGAGTTGGGGCACGAGATCCTCAGAAGTGTTGAGCTGCCAGTGCCGCACTTGCGGGTGTGTCAGTGTCCTGACAACATCCGCTTGTTGTGTGGCGGTGATCTCGCGATACTGCTCACGTTCTCGTGCAGCTCGTCGGCCGAAGCCGATTCGCTTGTTCAGGCCGGCAACAATCTGCCGACCTTGCAACTCTTCAGGAAGCTCGAGGTCCCACGGATCCAGAACCTGTATTGCGATCACTTCTCGTCCGCGAGTGTTGACGAGGTCGGCCATTGGCTTTTTCCAGCCTTCTCCCAAGAAGTCACTGATGACGACTATGAGAGTTGGCCACGGGCGGTTGTATCTCGTGGCACTCTCGAGCAATTCGGGCAAGACTTCATCGTTACTGGCTTGCGCCTGCAGTAATGCTTGACTCACCAGTTTTGCCGAGTTAGACGCGATCGGCACCGTCGTGGTGGTAGTAGAACCACCGACTAGGCATCCGACCTTGTCTTTGTGCCATGATACGATTTGGGCGAGCCCATCCGCCGCAGCCCGACCTAAGTCGGACTTTAGCAGACGAGCTTCGCCTCCACCCCATACCAACCGATCCGAGTAGTCGCACACGATGAGTGTGTTTATCGAAAACTCGTTGTAGTACTGACGAATGTGAAGCTGACCAGTTCTAGCGGTCGTAGGCCAGTCGATCCGATTGCTCGGATCACCTATCTGCCAAAGACGACTATCTCGGTAGACCAAGCCTGGAGCAGCCTTGTGGCCCATGTGCTCACCCGCAGGTGTATGGGTGAGTTCGTAGCGCTCCATTAGCTCAATCTCGAGCTGACGGAGTGTTCTGGTATCGAGACTCATGGTCTCGCTCCTTTCTACTCCTGTTGTCAGAGGGAATTGAGCTGTTGCCTGACGGCGGTCAGACTGGTCTTGCCGCTTGCGATGAAGATCCTGTGCTGCAGGACCAGTGGCGCTGCACGATCCACATCCGATGGCTCAACAACGTTTCGGCCAGCGCTGATTGCGAACACGGATGCCGCAAGCGCGAGGTCGATGTCAGCGCGAACGCTGGCAGGAGCCTCGAAGACCGGACTATCGGTGAGATCGGTGTAGTCCAATGCCTTCTCAAGTGCCTCATCGCTGATGCAGCCACTGACGGCTGCGGTCAACTCATGAAGCCGCGGAAGCTGATCGTGCTTGATCACTGTTGACACCTTGTTGGCATTGCCAGAGAATCGCTTCCGCACAATCTGCTTGCGCTCGAGTCGGCTTCCTCGGCCGAGAACCGCGCTGACCATGAAACGATCAAGAATCGCATCGGGCACATCGTCGGCTCCGGCATGCTCAATAGGGTTCACGGTCATCATGCTGAACCAGCCCAGCGGCAGCTTGTGTGCATCGCCGTTGATAGTGACTTGACCCTCTTCAAGTGCTTCGATCAGACCGGAATGTGTGCGCGGGTTGAGCCGCGACGCATCGTCGATCAGAACGACAGGGCTGAAGAGTGGTCCCTCGTGGAACTGGAACTCTTGTGTGACCTGATTCCAGACGAGTGGTCCAGTCATGTCCGTCGGTTGCGTATCGCTGGTGCCTTGGATTCGAGCGTATGTACCGCCGAGGAGTTGAGCAACGATCTTGGCTGCGTAGGTCTTTCCGTTTCCGGGGGGGCCTTCGAGCAAAACCGGCTCACCTGCGGCGACACCGCAGACCAAGGCTTCCTTGAGCTGGCGCTGACCGACAATTGCCAGGTCAAGTCCGGCCCAAAGCTGGCCGATGATCTTCTGCCCCCACTCGATGTTGTCGGGTGCGAGCAGGTCTAGTGTGGTGGACATGATGCTCCTTCCTAAGAGCGTAGCGCAGGGAACACCCCTGCATTGAGGGGAGCCCCGCGCGGATGTCTTGGATTGCTAGCGGGGTCGTTACCGATTACCATGTTCGGTATCGATCCAGCTAGCAATCAGAGCATCAAGTTCTTCCAGGTAACATGCATGAATTGTTAAGCTTCTAGGCAGATTTCTACAAAATATTCATCTGCCAAGGACTCGTCTCGTCTGGCATAAAACAGCCTCAAAGATGAATATTCTATATCATAAAAAACTATAAAAAGCAACTTTAACAGATACAAAACGCTAATGAATAAAACTGTCATATTGACAAAAATGCAAAAAAGTAATATAGTGTGCTTTGTCATCAAAACGGTTATACGTCAAGGCTGATAGGTAGAGGAGGGCGATTACAGCTGTGTACATACACACCCTTGTTCTTGCTTTGTTTGACCAATTTGCCCCTAAGCGTGGGCTGTCTTGTATAGCGCTCGTTTACAACATAAGCCATGACATTTCGTTTGTTCGGCTTTTTTGTAGTGTTGCAAGCATGCAAATGCTAGTAATCGCATACTAGCCATAAGCGAAATGTGCTAGAACTATATCCTTCATTTCTATTAGGTAGGGGTGGTGTTTGCGTGTTTTATCAAATTCTAAGACACCTAAACACTGCCCCTACCCACGATAGGGCAGACGCGCGCCAGACGCATTCTGGCAATCGTCTCCCCTCGTGGGAGAAACGGAGGAAAAAACCGTGTCCACTACCTCGCCGTTCGTCGTCACGACTGCGGCATCGCCCGAGAGCGAGCGACGCGCGCGTGCCAAGTTGGCCGTCAAGGCCTACTGGGCGGAGTCACTCGTGACCCTGCTGTACGGGTTGCTGATGATCGCAGTGACTGCGTTCGTGCTCATCTTCGGCCTCTGGCCCGAGGCGAGCTGGAAGGTCGCCGCTTTCGTCGGTGGCATCATCCTGTTCCTTCTGGTGGTCGCGATCGACAACCTCTTCGTCCCCTCCGGGGGGTGGCGAGGTTTCGCGATCAAGGTCGTCATGTTCACTCTGGCGGCCGTGATTGTCGCAGCCATCATCGTGAACAACGCAGCCAATCCGGCTGGCTTGCTCGTGTGGCTGCTGCTGGTCTCGCTCCCGTTCGCGGGGGCATGGCTAGTAAGCGCCATGTGGGTTCGCAAGCTCCGCAAGTCATGAAAGGAGGTGCGCCATGAGGCGCACTCGCACATTCGCTGTCGTCCTCGCGACCGCAGCTCTTCTGCTGGCGGGATGTGACACCAGCAACGGTGTACTCAATCGCACTGCGGACGAAGAATCTGCTTCGCCGACGCCGTCGGCAAGTGCCAGTGCCAGTCAGTCAGCTTCGCCGGCCACGACCATTTCCTCTGTCGAGGATCTGGCCAAGGCTTGCGAGAGCCTGCTGAGCGACACCAAGTACTTCAAGGATCTTCCGGCACCTACCCGGGCCAATCCGGTCGGCCGTCCCATCACGGGCGACTCGATCGATTCGGTTCGGACGGAACTCGCCGGAGCGATCATGGAGTACGTCAGGCAGGCGCCGGTTGGCGGGGTGTACGCTGGCGAGATGAACCGAGCCGCCATCTTCGGCGACCCGGCAGCACTCTCGCCCAGCTACTCCTTCGCCAAGAAGGTGAAGGCGCTCACCGGCGACAAGGACGTCGAGATCCGCAAGGCTGCCTGTCAGGCAGCTGCCGTCGAGGTGGCTGGCCTGTTCGACGACACCGCCAAGGCGTCGAAGATCGCGGCCGGTCAGCCGTTCGCCATGCTGCTCTTCACTGCCGGCTTCAAGTCGGTTGGGTGGAGCTGTGGCAACACCGTCCCGCCTAGCGGGATGCGTGTGGCGAGTTGGCAGAGCTCGAAGAATGTCGAGGCTGCAGAGGGTTCCTCTGACGCCGAAACGTTCCGAATCATGTGGTCTCTCGACCACAGAGCTCTGATCGCCGACAGGTGCCCGGTGAAGGCCAACAAGGCCATGAAGCCGGTCATCAAGCCCGCATCCGAACCGGTGCAGGCTGATCAGCAGAATGGTACCGCCGACAACAACACCGGCAACGGTGGCGCCGGTGGCGGCGGTTCTGGAGGTTCCGGTGCAGGATCCGGTGGATCCGGTTCAGGAGGTTCCGGTGGAAACGACGCTGGTGGCTGCGGGGCAACCTGTGGTACTGGCGGCGGTGGATCCGGTGGTGGTAACGGTGGTGGCGGTGATGCCGGTTGCGGCAATAACTGTCCAGGCGGTGGTGGATCTACACCTCCTCCTCCGCCTCCTCCTCCGCCTCCTCCTCCGCCTCCTCCGCCCCCGCCTCCGGCGAACCCTTGCGACACGTACCCCGTGCCGCAGAGCTGCAAGCCGCTTGACGGGAGTACTCCTCCCGCCGGTGGCGAATCGCAGCCTCCGGGGCCGGGCAACCTGTAGTTCTAGCACGACCCGAGGTGGCGAGTATCTGGCATCTAGTCAGAATACTCGCCCCTCGGGGCAACAACCCAAGCAAAATGCCATGGCTTATGAACGAGTGCCGAAGCGCATTTACAATTCACATTTGACACGACACAAACAGTCAGATTTTTAAAAAACATGTATTTAGTAATCAACTTTGAAAGGAGCAGCTATGAAAAAACTGCTTGTAAGCGCCGCGATTTTCGTGGCTACCGCACTAGTTGGCTTGTCGTCGGTCGGTGTAATGGCCGCAGATGATGGCTATAGCCCACTATTTAACACAGCAACAAACGTCAACGGTATCGGTGACGAAAAAGATTTCTTGCGCGTCCAGAATGACGATGGTACGCGAGTAAACACAAAGGAAGTTTGTAGCGGAGAAACTCGGCTATGGATTTATGTTCATAACAATCGTCCTTCTGCAAACAACAACGACCCAAACAAGGCAGGCGAATGGGACGGAGTAGCCGTTGCCCATGACACCCGTGTCAAGCTGAGTCTGCCCAACACATTTACGAACAGTACTACTGCAACTGCAAATGTTAGCGCAAGTAATGCCGTAAATTCACCTTCTGACACCGCAACTATCACTTGTGGCAGTAAGAAAGTTAAGGTCGAATTTGTAGCCGTTGAGGCCGTAAATTCGAACCCACAAGGTGACTACACTCTTTCTGGCGACATTATGAGCGCCAATGGTGCAAGTCTTAGCTACAAAGGTATGACTGGTGTTGTACCGGGATGTTGGGAATACCGAGCGTCTATCGTAGTAAAGGTTAAAGTTGTCGAGGAACCACCAAAGCCTGTTCCTCAGACACTTGTGTGTACGACTATGAACACGCCTATTGTCACCGATCGTGCTAAGCGAACGGTTAGTGTTAGCCTGAACGCTGGCACCGCAACAGGTGGCGCAAGCATCAGCGGTTACCGAATCGACTGGGGTGATGGCACAACAACAAACGCACAAAACGGTACTCATAGCTACA
>CAYRPO010000022.1:11620-16484 GCA_964426305.1 uncultured Candidatus Saccharibacteria bacterium | reverse complement strand
GCTGCTGAGGATTTGTTGTCTGTACTGGTTACTGATCGGGCGGCGTAGTTGGTCCTTTTTTGTGCTAGTAATTGTACTCAATATATCCCCTGGACAATCGAAGCAGTAATACATAATTCCAAACCAATCCCTCCGAACGCATCAAGCATAGTAACCCACACATAAAAGGTAGTTGATCGGCTTAGGTCTGGTATTATTGGCTATCTATGCTTGTGATTTTGGTAATGCTGCTTTTTGTTGCTGCGTGGTGGGCTTATGTAAAGCTGACCGAGGACAAACTGAGGCGATTTCGTGACGCGTTGGGGCTGCAAAAGGCAAATCTGGTATATGCTCACGACTACCAAAAGGTGAGGGACTTGGTGTTGCCCACGCGTCAAACTGCGTTCACTAAGACCGAGCCAGTGATTTGGCTGTACAGAGACGGCGATGTAGAACTATTGCTGGGTGCCAATGAAAAGAGCGATGTTCGGATTTGGCTGGAGCCAAAAACAGTGCTAAAAGATGTGCACATTGTGTTAGACAGTTCGCGCAACAACACAGTTGGCTCTAACCTACGCACAGACAAGTTGCCAAAACAACGTGTCAAACTAGAGGGAAACTTCTCTGAGTACTTCAAACTGTACTGCAACAAAGGACAGCAAGTGATCGCTTTGCAGATTGTCGCTCCAGACATCATGGCATATATACTAGACCATTTGACCGGTGCCGACATCGAGATCATCGACAATCAGGTTTCAATCATAGTCAAAGATGGCGCAAAGACGCTAGAACAGCTAAAGGCCAGTGTTGAGCTTGCTAAACGCATACATGCAATTACCAAGGCCACCGCAAAAGTAACAAAGCTGTAGTGCCTACATGGCCCAAACATATCCTACGGGTTACCGATGTGCATGACGCCGTTGATGAAAAACACTATCAAAAAGACTGCACAGAACACACAGTCGCTACAGACTACCGAGTGATGTTTTCGTGTATATCTCTTGCCCGCCTGTCGTATCTTCGAGGCTTGCGGATAATATGTATGACGTACAGTTCACTTTTATATTGTCACAACCAGCCGGACTGACAACGTACGCATAACAGTCTGCACTAAGCTGATCAGCCAATGCCGGACGGCCGTCTACTACGCACAGAGATGACGTGCCCCAGTTTGGATCTTGTAGGGCATCGGCATATAGGGTTTTCATGTTTGCCTCACGAAAAGCATTATCATTCATATTGGCAAGGGTTGGGTATGTGCCACTCTTGCTGTAGTAGTAAGCTTCAAGCTGGCCATGAAGCGCTTTGATGTCAGTCTGGCGCTCAGTGTCACGAGCTTTTGTTGCAATTCCTACTTTGGTAGACATCATAAGTGTCATCAATATTAGAAAGGTGATTATTGTCAATATTATACTCAACACAATACCAACTATAGACAGCACCTTTGAGGCCTGGTGCTTCTTAGCCTGCACAATACCAACGATCCCCAAAATCAACCCAACTGGCGAAAATAGAAATGCGAAAATAATACTCATGATTCCCCAGATATCGGTATAGTGCGGCTGGGGCACTTGTGTATATTGCTGCATTGGCATGTTACCAACAAAAGGTTGCGGAGAAGTTGGCGGTGCGGCTGGTGTGATTGGTTGTACTGGTTGTTGCTCTGGCTGCATAGGATTCCTTTTATGCCTTAGTGTTTGCTTTCAATATATCACCTAGCCGACATAATCAATAACGTATTCCCAGTCAAAAGCTATGATCTGCCCTGAACCCTAATCACACCGGTTGACATTAAAATTCTAAACGTTCAATTGTGTTTCTGATGTCATAGGCCAGCAACAACTCAAGGGCTTCGTTCTTTGTAAACCACCCGGCATCACTTATTTCGTCGAGTTGCAACTGAATTGATCCGCCCTTGTATGTTCCCTGGAAGATCGATATGTGGTTTTGGTCAAACGTAAAACGCTCTAGCAGCGTGTCGGCAGTACAATGGATTCCCGTTTCTTCGTGAATCTCACGGACAACTGCTTGTTCGCGAGTTTCGTGAGGCTCGTTTATGCCGCCCGGAAAATTCCAATGATCGACATAGGCGTAGAATTCCGAAAGCTTGACTAGCAAAATCTTGTTTTTGTGTATGATTGCACCAAATGAACAAATAGCCATATGTTCTAGGTTACACAAACAATGCACGCCCTGAAAAGACCAGAGCACATTTTACAGACATTGTTTAGCGTGGCGCCCTAAACCTTATACTTGTTCGCGAGCCGTCTTAAGAGCAGTCGTCCACCAATGCAGCTCGTCGAGCTGATGTGCTGGAGTATTTTTGACAAATTCGGGTTTGGGCACGCCGTTTTCGTCGAGCGCAGACCATACGTCGACAATGCTTACTCTCTCACGCAACGGGACCATGCGCAACTCACTGGCTATAGATACTAGGTTCTCAACCGCCCGCGCAGCACCCAAACCGCCATAGCCAACAAATGCAACAGGCTTGCGCGCCCACTCGTGATTTAAAAATGATATGGCATTTGACAGGCTCGCTGGCACACTATGGTTATACTCGCCCGTTACCCATATGTAGCCGTCAGCCTTCCCTATAAGCTCCGACCACTGTTTGGTATGGTCATGGTCGTATATTCGGGTCATTGCCGACTGCGGCTCGTCTAACAGAGGCAAGTTGACGTCGGCAAGGTCTACGAGCTCAAATGTCATGTCGGTACGGTCTTTGGTGGCGTCCATGTACCAATCGGCGATCTTGCGACCAACGCGACTAGGGCGGGTTGTGCCAACGATAACTTGTATGTGTGGTTTGTTCATAATTTCTCCTGTTGATCCTTGTTTTGTGTAGTAACTATACTTAGTATAGCAACTAACTATACAAAGTAAAGCATTTGCGATAAAATATGCATATGTTACAACAAGACATCGAGACAAAACCTGGCTGCATTTTGAGCGCCATGAATATATTGGGCGAAAAATGGACTGCCCTTTTGCTACGCGATCTTACGGCAGGCGCCCAGACATTCGGTGATTTAGAAAAATCGATTGACGGAATCAACCCTCGTACCCTAAGTCAGCGACTGGAAAAACTACAGGCCGAGGGGATTGTAGACAAACTCATGTACTGCGAACACCCTCCCCGCTACCAATACGCTCTTACCCAGAAAGGCCGCGACCTGCACGATGTCCTGGTTCAGATGGCCGCCTGGGGCGAAAAATACCAAATGTCCTGCGAATGAGCCCTACACTCTAGGCTGCGGAAAGCGCGACAAGTACATCAGTGCCCTGCCGTATTTTTCGATGTTCATGATGCGCCTCAGCGACGGGTTGTCGAGCCCTGTAATGTCCAAGTTGTCACCAAGATCTTCTTTCTTGACTGCCCTAGCTCGCGCGTTGGGCGATAGACGCTGTACATATAGTTCATATTCAGCGTCCTTGGGCTTGGTAAGTAGTTCCAACGGAAAAATCACCTCGTCACCAAAGCCTTCCTGTCGTAGCTCATGCCATGTCATGCCAGTATCTTCAGGAACGTCATGCAGGACAGCTACGATTTGCGTGAGATCCGAGTGGCCACGTATGGCGACCATGCGCATGACGCGCAGTGGATGATTGATATAATCACTGCCGTCAAACCGCTTTTGGCCAGCATGCGCCTCTGTAGCAATTGCTATAGCTCGTTCTAAATTTGCCATTTTAATTCTCCCTCGTATCTGTTGTTTGGGAAGAACTAAAAACGCGGCTCTTCACAAACAACGTTACTGTTGTATGTGAAGCAACCGCATTGGACGGATCCATTCAGACCCCGCTGACCTACTTCTACTCTTAGAATACCCTTTTTGTATATTTTTGCAAACTTAGCGCAAAATCAACTGCCCCTATGTCAGCCGTAGGACGATGCAACTATTGCGAACGCAAAAAGGCTATTCGATCATGTAGTACTGTTTGCATAGCAACTGGTGTTTTGCTGCGCATAAGCTGATCACGGAACTCACTGGCGCTGTCCATGCTATGCACGTAGATCTTTGCCATACGCTTCAGGCTTTCCCAGTTGCGTACCCAGCCGCGTTCAGCGAGCAAATCTGGCCCACTGGCAGTTTTGGGTGCATACGTATCAAAAAACAGTTGCATATGCGTTGCATACAGCTCAAGCCGTTGCACAGTAGATAGCGTTGGCCACGGAGACGATTGGGCAAACATGTATGGGTCGTGGAAGATTGCTCGGCCAATCATAATACCGTCTACGCCGGTTTGCGCAGCAAGCTCTAGGCCATGGTGCCGACTTTGTACGTCTCCATTACCGACAATGCGGGTATGTGGCGCAATTCGGTCACGAATTTCTCGAACCGTTTGTATGTCTTGCCAACGCGCTGGTACCTTGCTCATTTCCTTGGTTGTTCGTCCGTGAACAGTCAGCATGTCCAGATGTTGCCGCAACACAAGTTCGGGCCACGAAAAATCAACCTGCGAGAAGCCGGTACGCAGTTTAACGCTCACAGGCACTCGCCCAGCAACACCCCGCTTGGTAGCCTGAATGATTTCCACTGCCAGATCTCGATTGTTAGCCAACGCCGAGCAGCAGCCATTTTTAACGACCGATTTGTCTGGGCAGCCCATGTTTATATCGACGCCCGCAAAGCCCATGTCTACCAACTCGCCAACTGTTTTTTCGTAGTTTGCTGGCACTCTTCCCCAGATTTGGGCGATCAGATTCGTTTCTGCTGGACGCCTGCTGAGCTTGTGCAACAATCGATCTCGTCCACGACTTTGCAGGCCGTCAACGTTCACAAATTCGGTCACAAACAGGTCGGGCGCCGCACAACTAGCAATGACCTCACGAAAAACGACGTCGGTCACGTCGTCCATAGGAGCTAAAACAAAAAAAGGC
>CAYRPO010000022.1:1328-11520 GCA_964426305.1 uncultured Candidatus Saccharibacteria bacterium | reverse complement strand
CTCACGAAAAACGACGTCGGTCACGTCGTCCATAGGAGCTAAAACAAAAAAAGGCTTCGCCATTAAGTTATTTCTAGTCCGCGTGTCGCTTTAATATTCGCCTCGTTTTAGCTCTTTGTCTATCCTGGTTTGGCCCACCAAAATGTTCGGAATCGAAAGCCAGAAAATCATCTCTTGCCATTTTCATCAGTTCGTCATCGGGCGCAATGCCCGTGCCTTTCAATGCCATCCATCCAGACGCAAATGCAAATTGCCAACGAGCATCTCGATCCAGAAGGGGTAATTTCTCGGTGGCGGCTTTTCTCATGCGGCGCGTCAAAGCGTTGCCGTATCTCGCGGTTATCTCGCCGCCTTCTGGATTATCTTGCGGCGGACCAGTTGCCTTAAGATACCCAACAAGCTTGTGGCTTTCGCCGAGCAGGCGTAGCGTGCCTCCCAAATGATTAGCTCTATCTACTAGGCTGACGGACACGCCTTCCGTTGGTTCATGTGACACCGAAGGATCGAGTTCTTCTAACCCAAATAGAGGTTCTTGACCGGGACCTGGCTCATGTCTGTTGCTACGTGCCATAATGACGTATATTATATCACACTTATGCTAAATTGTCTATTCCCAGCGGAACACACGGAATGCGATCAAGTAGATGATTATGCCCCAGATGGTAATAAGGCCAATCTGCGGTGCAATCTCGATAAGTGTCTTACCTTCGGTCGTGATCAGTCGAATGCCGTCGATGACCGGCGTGAGGGGCAAGAATTCTGACACTTTTTGCAACCATTCAGGCATGGCAAAGCGAGGGAAAAACGTTCCCGACAAAAACAGCATGGGAAATACGATGATGTTTGCGAGCGGTGCCACTTGCCGTTCGTTTTTTGCCCATCCACCCAAGGCCAGACCAATCCCCAAAATCATGATGATGCTTAGTACTACGAAGAGTGCCAAGGCCAGCACGTTGCCAACTACCTGCAAATCAAACACAACAATAGCTGTTACGAACATGATGGCTATAGCCAAAAGCCCTACGACTGATTGGGACAAAGCTGTGGATAAAAAATACTGCCAGACACGAAGCGGCGTAGTGTGCAGCCGACGCAAGATGCCCCGCTTTTTGTAGTCTGGAAAGACATTGACGGGGCCGAAGATACCCAGACCAACAATCGCAAATCCCAAAAGACCGGCAAAAACATAGTCAAATGCCGACAGCCCACGCTGATTGATACGCTCGGCGGTCACCGTAAATGGTGCCTGCACAGCCACAAGTTTTGCGTTAATGTCACTAAACTGTGCCTCGAGAATTGACTGCAACGTTTGCGCCGCCTGCTCGTTGTTTTGAGTGTAGAAAATTTTGGCCTGTCCTGATGGAATGGTTTGTCCGGCTTTGACATTTCCAAAGTCAGGCGGCAACACTATGGTCGCGCTCAATTCACCACGTACCATCATCTCGTCGGCGACTTCGCGACTCGTTACGTCCGAGTTGATCTTTAGGATCTCTGATTTCTTTGCCGCTTCGACAAACTCTGTCGCGCTCTTAGACTGAGACTGATTAATGATTGCGATTTTGAACGAAAGGTCCTGATTGCCACTGTTCAGGCTACCAAAAACCAACAGAAAGATCAGCGGAAATGCAATCGCAAAGAAAATTGCCAACGGGTCGCGAAAGAAACTCCGAACATCTATGCGAGCAAATGTCAAAACAGTGCGTAGTGAAGCTTTCATTAGTCGCGCAGCTCCTTTCCGGTCAGGTCAATAAAGACATCCTCCAGGCTTGCGGCCTGCGGGTGTACTTTTTTTATGAATCCACGCCCAAGCAGGGCATGTACAAGATTTTTTGGAGAATCAATCACTAAAATCTTGCCACCATCCATAATTGCAACTCGGTCACACAACAACTCGGCCTCTTCCATGTAGTGCGTCGTCAGCACCACCGTGACTCCATCTGCGCGAATCGCCTGGATCAGTTCCCATAGGTGTCGTCGTGCTTGTGGGTCAAGACCGGTCGTAGGCTCATCCATAAAAAGCACTTTTGGCCTGTGTACAAGTGCCGCAGCGATACTAAAGCGCTGTCGCTGGCCGCCAGATAAATTCTCGGCAAAAGACTTGGCCTTGTCTTGCAGCTGCACTTTTTCCAATAGCTCAAGAGGCTTGACCGACATACCATATGCAGCACCAAACATGGTAAGCAGCTCCACGAGTGTTGTTTTGTCCTGAAAGGCTGGGCTCTGCGGTTGCACCCCAACGATACTCTTAACCGCTTGTTCTTTTTTGGTCACGTCAAAACCGTTGACATGAACAGTCCCAGCGTCGATTGGTCGCAGAGTTTCGATCATTTCGAGTGTTGTCGTTTTGCCGGCACCATTTGGACCCAAGATGCCAAAGATTTCACCCTTTTGTACATCAAACGTTAGATCATCGACAACGATGTTGTCGCCATATGCTTTTGACAGCCCTTTGACTCGAATAATTGCGCTCATATGAGTCCATTGTAGCACCACGCAAAAACTCCCCTAGTAATCTGGGGGAGTTCATACGATTTTCGAAAAAATTACTTATCAGCGCTCTTTAGAGTAAGAAAACCATTTCGTGGGTTTTCGCCGACAACCTTACCTGCTGGAACGGCGTCAATAGCCTCAGGTCGCTTGTCTTTACTAAAATAGTAGATGGTTTGCTTCTTGCCACCGCGGAGTGTTACCTCTTTAGAGTTCAAGAAATAAGTTACCCCTTTTGAGTTGGTGTGCGTATAAGCCACTTTCTCCTCCTTACACTGTTAGTAGTACCCCTACCATACGCCCACCCCTGAAGCCTTGTCAATCATTTTTTCATATCTCGCTTGCGGAGCAGTTGTCAGTGCGCTACACTGGGTAATACAACCATTAGCAAGATAAAAGAGGTGGAAATATATGGATTATAGAAGCAGAGTTGGCCAATCCACGCCTACTCAGGATCGACCACTAGACAGCAATACTGGTGGTACTGCCCCAGCCGGTGGCGCAAAAGGCGGCAGAAAACGACCAAATATCACAATCGCAAAGGCGGGTTTTATATTCGTTGTTGTTGTTGCAACGGTTGTATTGGTAAGCCTTCTTGCGCTTATCTTTACCGCAAAGAGCACATCAACAAATTCACAGATCAACGGATCAACCTACCAGGCCGTTTTTCTCAACAGTCAAGATGGTCAGGTGTACTTTGGAAAGCTATCTGAGCTCAACAAGCAATATTACAAGCTCACAGATATTTACTATGTACGTGTTCAGAATTCAGTTCAGCCAGGTCAGGCAGACCAGTCGCAACAGAGCATCTCGCTTGCGAAGCTTGGTTGTGAAATTCATGGCCCTCGTGATGTCATGTATGTCAACCGTGACCAAGTACTATTCTGGGAAAACCTACGCAATGATGATGCTGACAATAGCCAAGTAATCGCAGCGATCAAAGCCTACCAGGAAAGTCCTGACAGCAAGAAGACATGTAAAGAAAAGGCCGCAGCCGAGACAACGACGCCGGCGACCAGCACAACGACAACGCCAAAAACAACAACGACGACAACGCCAAAGACTACAACGACTCGCTAGTGTAGTTGGTAACAATTCTCGTAACAACCGTCAGCCACAACGCTGACGGTTGTTTTGTTAAGCGAGGATCTTTTTTGCAACGCGGCCAAATAGTAAACGAACAACCAGTAAACAAGTAAACACAACAGCAAACACTAACGATACTCCGGCCGCATCAGGCGACCATCTCGGGCTTACAAAATCAAACGTATATATCTCTTTTGGAGGCAATTGTAACTGAGGCACACTCGCACCATTGGCCGCAACATAGTCCTGTACGCATTTTGCACGTACAGTCAGTGGTACGTTTGGATTCTCGCATGTCTTCTGGGCCTCTACATAGACGCGGTTTGAACCTCCACTGGCCGCGATACGAGCCTGTTCGGCGGCGACTGCCCTGTTGAAGCGCCCAACTAACTGAATCGGCGGCTCACTTGTGGTCGATCCGGAGCGTACGTTTGTGTTCATATGGCCATAGACATGCTGCCTCAGGGCCCGTAATGCCGCTTCGACGTCTCCATCTTGCTCGTCGGCGGTATATACGGCCTGACGAAGCTCAATCATACGCATGTTATTGGCCCGCAAAAACAGGACGGTGAGCGCAGTACATACGGCTGCGAGTACTACCAGCACGATCAATGACGGTAGTCTCGTACGATGCCATAAGCCGTGGGCATAATGTTTATTCATGCATAGCTCCGTAGCGCCGGAAACCGCTGTAACATAATTCCAAGCGACTGCACCGCAGCGACCACAAATCCCAATCGTAGTGTCATGTCCGTGCTCAAAAATAATGACATGGCCGTCATGATGAGCCAGAATATTACCAATCCAATAGCCTGGGATACCTGCATAATGGCCAAGTACACGATACGATATCCCGGTACACTATCAGCCGCGTCATACACACCCTTGGCGTATGGCATCTGAAACATCGAGGTGATAGGCTCGTTGATCATGCTAATGGGAATCGTTTGCATAGGTACAGTCACAAATACTCTCGAGACATGAACAAGACTATTGAGTATGACTCCAACTCTTAGCAAGAGACCACCTTGTTGCTCGTCAATCAGGATGCCAATCATGCGAATTGCAATCAGCGCCACACCGGTGCCAAGCGCAGTCAAAGCCCCGACGGCCGCAAAAGCATCTGCTCCCGTAAAAATAATTACGCCCAGAAACAGAGGCCAGACAACCAACGAAGCCCCATTGTCAGCCGAATAGAAAAGCGAGGATTGTATGTCGCGCGTATGTCGACGCCACGGAAAACCTGACAGGCGCAGATGCTGCTTTGTCTTCACTGGTTCTGCTGACATAAAAATGGGGATCAGCGATCCAAGCATGGCAAAAATTGCAATGGCGATAGTATAACGGGGGCTGGTCAATGTCGCCAGCAATCCACCTAGTAACGGTCCTAAAATTGCCCCAACTTTTGTAAACATATGTACATAGCCAAGCTCCTTGCCACCATGATCACGGTGTTTTACCTTGGAAAAATCAACCTCGTAGGCCATCGCATAGCTCGATATAGCAAAAGACCCTACGGTAGCGACGAACGCCAGCGGCCAACGCATCGACTCCATACTAAGTAAGACTGCCAAAAAGACAATGTGCGAGCTTACGCCTAGTGCCATGGTGTGTTTTGGCCCAAAACGAGCGATCGCTTGTGCCGATATATATGCCAGCGGCGGGCGAACCAGAAACCAGACAACGTACATGGCACATAAACTAGTTATGCTATAGCCAAGCCTATAGAGATATATAGGCACAAAGATTCCGACAATGTTGAGAGCCATTGATCGTAAAAACATGCTCGTATAGAGTTCGCTCAATTCGTCGAAACTAACAGTGCGCCAATAATGCTGTCGCCGCAATAGCTGAGTGATAACTTTTTGAATCATGTATTTGTTTTTTTATATGTTCACTTATATAGTAACAAATTCTGTAGAATAGAAGGTATGCATATTTTCTTTTCTGGAATCGGCGGTACAGGCATTGGGCCATTAGCTCTCATTGCCAAGCAGGCCGGATATCTCGTATCGGGCTCCGACAAACGACCAAGTCAATATACAGACTACCTACAAAAGCAAGGCATAAAACTCCATATCGGACAGACGCACGAGCAAATAGCCACAGTGCACGCCAGCACACCAATCGATTGGATCGTCCATTCGTCGGCTATCACACTGGAGCAGAAAGACCCAGAGGAACTTCTTTTTGCGGCGGACCACAACATCCGTACAAGCAAGAGAGATGAGTGTCTGAACACGATTTTGCAAGATCAAGATCTCAGACTTATTGCAGTTGCTGGTACCCATGGCAAAACAACAACAACAGCCATGCTTGTGTGGCTTTTCCATGAGCTACAAATTCCGGTTAGTTTTTCTGTAGGTGCCAAAATGACTTTTGCCGACATGGGACACTTTGACCAAAAAAGTACATATTTTGTATATGAATGTGATGAATTTGATCGCAACTTTTTGGCGTTTCACCCATACAGCAGCATCATCACAACCGTCGACTGGGATCATCATGATATCTTCACGACAAGGGAATCATATAAGCAAGCCTTTCAAGATTTCATACGCCAAAGCTTTCATACAACGCTCCATATGCGCGATGCAACATACCTTGGTATCGAGCCAGGAGACACGGCTGAAGCCATATCACCACACGACCCACTCCTGAGCCAGATTACGCTACCCGGGGTTCATAACCGTCAAAACGCAGTTGTTGCAATTCGAGCAATGCAGCGATTGATACATGCAGATGAGGCTGATATCGTACACGCCATGAATAAATTTCCGGGTACAGATCGGCGATTTGAACAGATTGCGGCAGGCCTGTATAGTGACTATGCTCATACCCCCGAGGAAGTCAGGGCAACAATGCAATTAGCAAACGAATTATCTGATGCTGTCATGGCCGTGTACGAGCCGCTCACAAATCAGCGGCAACAATATGCCAAAGAGCTATATGGCGACTGTTTCAAGGGCGCCCAAAAGGTTTTGTGGCTCCCGAGTTACCTGGCACGCGAAGATCCTGCCATGCATATCTATACCCCGGAGGAACTGATCGCATATTTACCGCCACACACACCCGCGGAGGCAAGCAAACAAGGTCCCGAACTTGAAACAGCAATCCGCAACCATCTGAGCAATGGTGGCCTTGTGATATGTATGGCCGGTGGTGGCGGCGGAAGCCTCGACGAGTGGCTGCGCACCACTTTTTCCACCAACACCACCAAAAAGCACATACTTTGACGCGACTGTGCTATACAATGGAATGAACATGGAATGGTTTTTATCTGAGAGTGTTTTGGCAAAAGGATCAAACCTGATCAATATTTTACTTATCATCTTGGGGGCTTGTTTCGTACAGGTTGGTTTGCGCTATGTTCTGCAAAAAGTTGCCGCAATAGCCACGAAACAAGAGCTTTTTAAGACAACGAGGGCACGCCAAAAGCGCATCAAGACTATCAACAGTATCGTCAGCGCATCAAGCGCAATGATTGTCTGGTTTGTCGCGACTGTGATGATTATGCAAGAGTTAGGCATACCAGTTGCACCGCTTTTAACTAGTGCCGGTATCATTGGAGCTGCATTAGCTTTTGGCACACAAAGTATCATCAAAGACTTTATCAGTGGCCTCCTTATCATCGCGGAAGACCGTTACAAAGTTGATGATTTTGTCGAATTACACGGCGGCGGAGCCGGCACGATTCGCGGCTGTGTCGAAGCGGTTAATGTCCGCGCTACAGTTGTGCGTACAGCCGATGGGAGTTTAATCCATGTGCCAAACGGCTCAATTTTAAGTACGTCAAACAAGAGCATCGCTACGCTAAAAGCATTCATCGATGTTGATATAGATAGTGCAACAAAAGTCGACGAATTTGCGACCTTCATCACCAAACTCTCCGATACACTACAGAATGATGAGCCATCTGCACACTTATTTAAAGGCCCTCTGTCAATTGCATCAATCGAAATGGTCAATGGCAAAAAAGTCTCAGTGCGACTTGAGTATCAGACAACCGCCAAGCATCAAGACGATGCAAAAAGTACTTTGTTGCGACGCCTAGCAGAAGCGCAGTCAAAGAATAAACTCAAGCTGGCTGGCTAAAAACCAAAGGCCTCTTCACTTAGTTCGTCAGTATCAAAATCGGTTGTATCGTTAAATGCGCGAGCTCGTTGCTCAATTTTTGCACCAAACGCATCTATGTCCGTGCCCTTAACAGGACTTGTGGTATCTACGCCGGGCCCAAGATCTACGGGCTGTAGAAGAGATTCATCATGCAGTTGTTGCACTGTTTCATATGCAGACGAGCGCAAAAAGAGCACAAACGTAACACTCACCATGAGTAATGATAGAGTGATTGCCCCAACAATCGCAACAACTGGGTTGGCTGTTTTTGGTGCAACAGGCTTTAGGTTCATCGCCTCACTCATAGCACGAGCCGTTTCTTCAGCGCCGGCAATAAAGAATGTGGCGAATCATACAACACTACTGTTACCTGTCGCGCTGCCTTTTGCTGTTCGGCCCGAGCCTCTCGGGTCAGCTCAAGCGCGGCCATAAATTGTTCAGGCCGCTCAGTGCAGTTCACAGTCTGTGCATCACTCGCTGCCTGGCCGTAGATATCGCTGGCAATCGTAAGTTTATCAGCCTTTTGCTGTAGTTTGCCGCGTAACAGCTCTAGTTCGGAAGCATCCACACCTTGACGTGTCATGCGGAGCTTCAGTGCTACCATTTCAAGTTGCGTATCGTTGATTGCCTGTTGGCGCTTTCTTAACGCGCTGGTCGTTTGAACAGATTGAATACGCATAGCTTGCTGAACAGCCTGACATTTTGCCAGTACCAACGATCGCTTCCCTGGGTCTAGCTGGATATTGCGCTGCTCCACCACTTGTTGTAGGCGATCACTCAGGTTGCCAGAGCCGCTCTGTGCGAGCGCATGGGGCGCAACAATCACACTGATCACGACAGCAAAAATAACAAACAACTTATACATACGCATCTATTGTATCATGAGTATTTTGATGTTCTGGTAACAAATATAGCCCGCACTGTACGACGACGAGGCCTTCGCGAACAAGGCTTTCCAATACATCATCAAACCTCCCGTCTGACATGCATAGTGCCTGTAGCGTAGTATATGTTGCTGGTGCGCCGACAAGCTGTTTCAAGATGCGGCCACGCAGCTGGCGACGAGACCCCTCGAACGGTGATTGTCGTATATGATGTGCGCTCCGTCGAGCATGATTGCCGGCCGTTTTTTTCAAAAATGTACCATAGTCCATTAGGGCCCAATACCATTCTCTTGGCGATGTCGTATCCTGCGCCGCCTCAATATATGGCAGTAGTGCGTTATCTGTGACCGCGAGTTGTTGTGGAAAAAAATGATACAAGAATACTGTTCGAATATTTGTTTCAACAAACACAGTAGGTGTGTTGTAGACATATACACGCAAAGCAGCGGCAGTCCCCGGCCCAACACCAGGTAGCCGGCACAACGTGCTGACATCTGACGGTACCAAGCCATTGTACTGCATAACAAGTTGCTGCGCGGTTGCATGAAGATATTTTGCTCGACGATTATACCCCAACCCTTGCCATTGCCGTAGCACTTCGGATAAGGGCGCTTCTGACAATTCACCTAACGTGGCGAAGGCGCGTATAAACTGATTAAATTTTGGCAGTACTCTTGGCACTTGTGTTTGTTGCAACATAAACTCCGAAACTAAGACTTTATATGCAAAATCGGGCAGATCAACACCCTCGCGCCAAGGGAGTAACCGTTGGTGCTGTGCATAATATGCCCAAACTATATGCCGAAACTGCTCAATATTCATAAGATCGCATAAAAATCAGTGACCAGTGCTTGTATACAATCTTTAGTAATACCAATTGTAGCCATTATTACGAGTTACTGTAATGTCGCCAACTTTTATAATTTTCTTGGTTGGCACATCAATAATATACGTAGCTGTTTCTTGACTGCTTTTGACGGTAGCTAGAATTTGTTGGTCATTGATCCAGCGAATCGGCCACCCCAGGCCACCTTGCGATACAACCTGCACATCTGGGCCACCTTTTATATCTTGCACCAGTAGAACACCTTTGCCATCTCGTTGATCAACCCAAGCAGCTTGTGTATTGGCAGGAGAACGAACATATTCACGGTGAGTCTTTGAAGCTGCTGCTGTTGCAGCCATTGACTGCTGACCAAGTGTTTGCGTAAACCATTTGTTATTGGGGGCTAAGGCATAAAGTGACTGTAGATCAGTTCTGTACAATGCCCAAACTTCTTGGTTTAAGATAACCGTGCGATTACTGCCGTCAGGTGCAATGCGCACAAGCTGGGTTGCAGCACTGCCTCCAGGTATGCCACCGCTGTTTGCTGCCCCATATACCAACCCATCAATCATTTTCACATCATTAAAGTAATTTGCAGAAGTCAGCTCGATAAGTTTGCTCGTCTCTACGTTGTAGGCCAAAATCCGATTTCGCTTTGGGTTGCCAGCGCTCGCCCCTGCGACAATCTTCTGGAATACCACCGTATTGTCGGACCATCCCAAAAGAATTAAATCTTCGGACTCAGTGCCGTCGACTTTTGATACGGACTTTGCCCGAACGTCAACAATGTACA
>CAYRPO010000022.1:0-1228 GCA_964426305.1 uncultured Candidatus Saccharibacteria bacterium | reverse complement strand
GACTCAGTGCCGTCGACTTTTGATACGGACTTTGCCCGAACGTCAACAATGTACAGATTCTTCAACGGATACCCGTCACTATTTTTTTTGCCATCTCGAGTAGATACAAATGCAGCCTTGTCTCCAGGCTGCCGAGTCAGCAATGACACGTCGCCAGTTTCGTTGTCATTTTCTGCCAGTAATACCGCTTCGTTTTTGCCATCAAGATCTCGTTTGTACAGGTCTAGCTTCCCAGAACGCTTGGACAGAAAAACATCCGGATTGTCTGGAACAAGCGCTTGTTTCTTGGCGCTCGTATCAGTACTCAAAATGACTACTTTTTCACTCCGGTACCCTTGAGCTCGAACAGTCACCTCCAGATCTTTTTCAGTGGGCTCGACGACCAATACAGCAACCCCCTTATCGTTCGCCACCGCAACGCTCTCGCCATCGGTCACTTCAGCTTTTTCGATCGCTGCGCCGCTTTGCCAGTTTGTGATCGTAAACGCAAATTGAGTACCAACTGGTTCAAGCTGGATTGGATCGCTATACTGATTCGACCCCCACCCGATAACTGTTTGCTGGTCAACTGGTGCGAAAGAGCGCTTTTTGAGAGATAGTACAGTCGGGCCAAGCGGTAGGTCAGTTATAGTTACCTGTCCTTGGTCGTTAGTCCGTCCTACATTGCCTGCAATCAGCACATCCACTCCATGGATTGGTTGGCCGCTTTTCGCGTCGACAACATGCAGTGTTGCGCTTGCGCGTACACCGCATGCGTTCAGTATGGCGTAGCGACTAAAAGGAACAATCATAAGCAAACAGACAACCAAGCTAATACCAAATAATGTAGCATTACGAGCCTTCTTGTTATGCCACCATGTCGATAGAGCTTGCTTGAATCTTTCCACAGGACCCGTCGCGACAGGAACGCTCGATATCTGCGCTTCACGATCTTTAGCTTCTATGAGCTCATCGCTTTCGTGGGCCACGATATCATCTACCGCCTCGGCGACAAACGTATCGTCAACTGCTTCTTTGTCCGATCCTGTTTTAGTATGTTCGGGATCACTCACGCCATCGGTTGGCAGTGGATCTTGCGGTGTGACTGTAGATGTCACTTCAAGGCTCGCGATAAAATCTTGGCTGGTTTGGTTTTCAGCCTGGGGCTGTAGGGGCGGAACGCCATGCAGCTCTTCGGGTTGTTCTGTTGTTTTCATAGTGCTGATGTTTATTGTAGTAGGGTCTGCGA
>CAYRPO010000021.1:0-16501 GCA_964426305.1 uncultured Candidatus Saccharibacteria bacterium | reverse complement strand
ACGCCGACCCCGAAGCCGAAGCCCAAGCCTCACCGCAAGGTGAAGGCCACGGCGAGGATGGTCGGCCACGGTGATGCCTTCATCGTCAATGTGAACCCCAACAAGCGGGGCTCCTACGTGGTGAAGGCACAGCACTACACGCACGGCCGGTGGCACACCCACTGGCATCGGTACTACACACACGGCAAGGCCGACACGGTCAAGATCGACCGGCCGCGCGGCAAGTGGCGGGCGGCGGTGTACAACAGCAAGGGCCGGGTGATCGCGCGGTCGCGCGCGGTCTGGCTGAGCCACTGAACTGTCAAGTGGTGTTGATCGAGTCCTCTTCGGAGCGACTTGATCAACACCACTTGGCGAAAAACATATTTTTGTGGGTATGTGCGTATTTAGTGAAACACCAAGCACACACATATTCAGATATCTTCTGTCAGGGAACTGTCGATGGCACGAACATAGTTTTTACGTAATTGGCGTAGCAATGTTCGTGGTTTTCTAATACACTAGTGCTTAAGCGTAATGCCGTGACATGGGTGTATGTATGAAATTCAAGAAAAAATCCAACACGAATACAAAGCAAGATAGTGTAGGCCTGAAAGGCTCAGAGCAGCATAGTGCCGTTGTTGGCGCTGCGCCACGAACCGTACGGGGCAAAGTCTTTTTACTTACCGCAGTAATCATAGTCACGGTGTGTTTGGTTGGGGTAGCTATGGTGCTGTTTACTGACACTAAAAAAGAAAATTCGGCTTCGGTACAAGCAGCAGCACGCGTTACCTATAGTGACGTGCAATTGTTTACCAAAGAGCAGGCTCAGCAATTTCTCACAGAATCGGGCAAGATTGCCGATCCGTCCGGCGATACTCGTATGGCGCGCGCAACCGCCTATATGATACTTGAAGACAAGAGTGGCGTCAGCAAAGAACTCGCACTCATCCATCCATCCGGCCCAGGCTCAGCAGTATTACTGGGACAAAAGGCCTCACTGGCGGCTCGTGCAGAAGTCTATACTGTTGCGTTGGAGGCGTATACGAAATTGCGTGACGACTATGCCCGTGAGCAAGCCTCGGAAATTGCCGCACAGCAAGACGATGCTCTAAGCGCGTTACGTCAGTATGATCAGGTTATAGCCTCGTTGCGAAAGGTTCAGGATGCGCAATAAGATTGGCGCTGTCTTGCTACTTGGCATACTACTTGGTAACTTTTTTGTGAATGGTCACGCGGTCGCTACCTACAGCAACGCAAATCTGGGTACGGCGCTCGACATGCCATCGCAGATGTCGCCCGTAGATCCCATGAATCGCAGTGGTGCAACAGTGCCGTGCTATACGCCCCGATACAACGAATCGACGGCCGCATGTAAGCGTGTGTACCTGGCGACTGGCTCGACGGGGACGTTGACGGGACTTGGCTCGACCGTAGTGCGAGCGTATTTTAGTGCCTCAAGTGGGTCACTCCGTATATACAGTCCTAATTTTTGCGGTGATGATGACGACGCCGAGGACGATTCGCCTAAAACAGGCTCTTCATGGGTAGACACTGGTGGCGCAGCCCTTCCGGACGCAGTGCAGGCTACCGCCGGCAGCAGTGGAACTGGTGTGTTGTATAGAAAGTACACACCAGTAACGTCATATACATTTGCTGATGGGACTGTTTCGGGGTATGGCGGCGAAGGGTCAGATAATGTCAGCGCAAGTCCTAATACGGTCAATGGTGTTGTGCGGTATGAGTGTGCGATTACTGGTGATGCACGCGCCGACGGTGGCCCTATAACAGTCAACCTAGTCAACATGCCGCAAGACCCAACATCGAAGTTGTACTATACCACAATCACGGCACGCGATTTGATTACCCCTGCGGGGCAGTTTACCGGCATCGTGAACAATTTTTATTATGACGGCGGTACTAACCTTGCACATTTTGGGTATGTGCCGTATACCAACAACGCCAGCCCGGTAACGAATGTAGGGCTTAATCCACAGGGGAAGTACTATGGTACCAACGCGGGCTATAGTTACAGCTATTACACTGACATATTCGTTGATTTTTATACGCCCCAATCGGGAGCATTGCCAAACAACAAGCTGGCATGGTTTGATCTGGACCAAAATAATGGTGCCGATTCAAGTCGTGCTGCCGTACCATATCCCAACCGTTATACCAGTGATGACTCACAACCATACAAGGTTTGGATGTCGCTCGAGATGGTCGATGACGCCACCGGCCAGACGTCGTGCGATGCAAGCATCCAGGGTTCTTTGATGTTCCGCAACTCCAGCGCGACACTCATCAGCGCCGGTACTGACTGTACATTTACGCCTGAACTCCAGTCAGGCAATGACTATGCAACATTTGCGCCGCAATATGGAAAGCACTACCGCTGGATTATCCACCGTGTATACCAGGCCAATGTCATTCAGTTTGCTGTACCGTATCCATCTGTACCGCCAACTTCGAGCGTAGAATTAAATGTAAATCCTGGCTCCATTGACCACGAGCGTGGCGCTGGCAATCAAACAGTTTCAGTAGAGATTAAGATTTGCGATTACTCTGGCAGTACACATAGTGCCACGCTTACACTGATCAATAGTGCTACAGGAGCAATCATACCCAATAGTCCAATTGTGTTGGCAAACATCACAGACAACTGCGGTGTTTCGATTAATCCGGCGGATATTCGAACTGTTACGGTGTCTGGTGCGGCGATGGATGCGCTTGCTGTGGGCGCCAATACTGCGATTGCCCGCCTTGCGTATGGTAGTGTCCCACCTGCGACTGATACTTTTTCGATTAACGTGTTTGAAGTACCGTATATGCGAGTCTATGGTAACGATGCATACATCAGCAACAGTTGTCCTGGTGCTGCTTCTGCGCAAAGTGGCAAAATTGCACTCAATAGTTTGACGGCTCCTGCCGATAACATTCGGGGTGGCGCTGGTCAATTTGCAATGATTGGTCAGCAGCCGGCAAGTCTGATCAACCCTATCGCCGCAGCGTCGGCCATGTTTAGGACGGCGAGCCCAGCACCGCCGGATGGCTTGGCCACTCTTTGGGGCTCTGCCGCACCAATATGTGGCAGTAATCCAGCTTCTCAGATTACCGATACATATACAACGATCAATGCGGCGAGCACGACGTTTGATCTATCGAGTGCGACCACGGGCTACTACCGATACACTGGCGCCGGACCATTGACATTAACAGGCGCGATGCAGAGTGGCAGAAAAGTGACTGTCGATGCTACGTCAGCGGTGGTAATCGCTTCCGCTTCGACACCGTTGGCGCAGCCAGTACCGTTCAATGATGCAACTGCCAGTGTCTTACTCATCAATGCAACCGGCGACATATACATCAACAGTGGTGTGTCGTATGTCGAGGCCATTTTACGCACGGCAGGGACATTGCATACGTGTAGTAATGGGGCGGCTGTGCCGGCGACGAGTACGTGGCATGTCAATTGCCGCAGCAAGCTTCGGATCTATGGGTCAGTACAGGCGGCAAGTATAGAATTTGCCCGATCCATTGGGACGCGACTCTTGGCGGCCACAAACGAGCAAGCAACGCAACCACAAGGCAATGACTCTGCTGCCGAAGTTATAGAGTTCCCACCGTATTTGTACTTCGTAACGCCGTATCTCAAAGACCAGTCAACAAGTACGTTTAAGAGTATGTATAGCGCCGCGCCGTATTTTTAAAAAGATGATTGTTGCTCATAGTGATTATGCTACTATATACGTATGAGTGCCATTAGTGGCGTCAAGGACTTTTTTGGCCTCGATATTGGAACATCGGCTATACGCCTAGTACAATTGCGGGGGAGTGGGCCCGTAAAAGCGCTTGTGAAATATGCGCTCGTGCCCGTAGATACAAAAACAGTCATATCAGACGCAAAATCAGACCAACAAAAAATTGCCGGAATTATCAAAGATCTTATCGGCCAGGCTCGTATCACTACACGAGATGTTGCTGTCGGCCTGCCTTCTAACAGAGTATTTACGACGGTTGTCGATATTGATCGCTTGGGCCATGCCGAAATGGCAAAGACTATACAGTATCAGGCGGATACGCTTATACCCATGCCACCTGATCAGAGCAAACTAGACTGGTCGTTATTGGGTGATTCGCCGGTCAGCCCTAACAAAAGCGAAATTCTTATCTCGAGTGTCTCGAATGCGTATATCGAATCTCGGCTTGATTTACTAGAAGGCATCGGCCTTAATGTTATTGCCTTTGAGCCGGATACGCTTGCTTTGGCAAGGGCTATCATACCAGTTGACTCGACAACTCCTCAAATGGTGCTAGATATGGGCGTACACTCAACTGATTTGGTGATCTCATATGCTAGTGGTCCGCGGCTTACTCGATCAATTCCTACCGGTACGGACGCTATCCTGAAGGCGGCGATCCAGAATCTCAATATCGACGAGAAACAAGCCGAGCAGTTTGTCAATAAATTTGGGCTGAGCAAAGACAAGCTAGAAGGGCAGATCTATAATGCGATTTCCGGTACGGTCGAGACTTTGGTTAGTGAAGTCGAAAAATCCATGAAGTTTTTCATGAATCGGTACCAAAATACGCCAATCGACAGGATCATTGTAACTGGCGGTGCGTCTACGCTGCCAGAATTTCCACTATACCTAGCGAACAGGTTTGCTATGAATGTCGAGATTGGCAACGCGTGGCGCAATATATCTTTTCCTCCTGATCGTCAAAATGAACTGCTTGCTGTTTCGAACCACTTTGGCGTAGCTGCTGGTCTCGCAGAAAGGTTAGAGTAGCATGGTACAGCTTAATCTACTGCCAGATGTGAAGCTAAAATATGCAAAAGCTCGAAAGGCGCAACGCACTTTCGTATTATCATCCGTTATATTGTCGGGCATAGCTCTTGTCGTCGTGGGCTTGCTCGCCGGGGTTGTGTATGGAACACAGAAGATCACGCTTGCTTCTCTCGATAAGTCAATAGAAAAATCCAAAAAAGAGCTGCAAAGCGTAGAGGGATTAGACAAGATACTCACTATCCAGAATCAGCTTCAGCAGCTACCTGGATTGCACGATGATAAGCCTGTTATGACTCGCTTATTTACCTATTTGCCTCAGATTACCCCTGCCGATGTGCGCATCTCTGAGCTAACGGTGACCCAAGACGGGACGACATTTGTAGTGGCCGGTGAGGCCAACTCCATGGAGTCGATTAACAGATTTATAGATACGTTAAAGTTCACGGACTACACTATAGATTCTTCATCGGACACCACGAAGGCGTTTTCGGAGGTTGTGCTCAGCCAGTTTGGCAAGACAGAAAAGGGCATAAGCTACTCGATCAATTTTAAGTACAATCCCGATCTGTTTGACAGCAAAAACACGACAGTGACACTCGTAGTCCCAAAAATCACCACTACTCGTTCGGAGATCGAGCGTCCTGATTCGTTATTCTCTGAACAATCAAAGAAAGTCGAGGGTCAATGATGGCTTTGGCAGCACCAAAGAAAGGATTTTCTGTAAAGCATATCTTGGCCGATAAAGCCAATAGGAGTGCGCTGGTTGCAGTGGCGATTACTACCGTTATTGTTGTTGTGTCTCTCGTTGCCGCCCGCTCGCTTTGGCAGCAGATGTCGTACCAGAATAAAGTTATCGACAAAAAACGAACTGCCAGTAACCAGCTCGCCAAGAATGTAACGACAGCCAAAAAGCTCAACGAAGCATATCTTGCATTTGAAAGTGCGCCGGAGTCTGTACTTGGCACGAAAGATAAAAATTCTAAGATTGTACTAGATGCACTACCTAGCTTGTATGATTTTCCTGCCCTGGCAACGAGCGTAGCAGGGATTGTGTCGGAAAGTGGCGCGAAACTCGATACTATCGACGGTAGCGACGATGAGCTGCAGGCACAGCAGTCGACGATCGATCCCCAGCCTGTAGAGATTCCCATATCTGTTTCTGCAAAAGGTGACTTTACCTCTGTGCAACGAATTGTCGCGAATCTTCAGCGCTCTATTCGCCCATTTAAGGTAACATCACTGACGATCAGGGGTAACGAAAAACAGCTTGAGTTTAGTGTAAGTACTATTACGTATTATCAACCAAAGAAAAAAGTTGATATAGAACAAAAGCTCGTGTCTGGTGATAGTAAAAAAACGTCCTCAAAGGCGGTGACAAATGAAAAAGAATGATATTTTATTGCTTGTGGTCGTGGGCGTCGTTGCGGGTGTGTTGAGTTTGTTGATTGCTAATTTTTTGTTTGGTGGAGAAAAAAAATATACACTCACCGCACCGACAATCGCCCCAATCTCTGAACAATTTCAGACGCCCGATACGAGATACTTCAATGCACAGGCGTTGAATCCTACCAAAAATATTAATATTGGTGATACGAGCAACACCGATCCGTTTAAGGGGCAGTAGGCTGGTCGCCATCTTTCTGGATGGCGCACCCTGCATAATAGGATATTCGTATGAGCGTACTTGTTGCAGATACACAAAAGCAGGTTGAAGATCTTCTAGTTCAAGAGAAACTAGTTTCTTTAGAGGTGCTCAAGCAGCTACACGAAGAGGCGAGTGCGAGTGGTGAGCCTTTTTTGTCACTCTTGGTGACGAAGGGTCATATTGGACCAGAAGATCTTACGAAATGTGTCGCTCGTGTGACGAAAGTTCCATATGTCAATCTGCAGAATGTCAAAGTCGACCAGAAAATCTTAGCGCTTTTGCCGCAAGACGTGGCAGAACGATACATGGCGGTGCCTTTGGGCGAGATGCAAAAGCGGCTTGTCGTTGCGATGATCGATGCTGACAATGTTCAGGCGGTAGACTTTTTGTCAAACAGGATCGGGCGGCCTCTAAAAGTTTACTTAGCCAGCCAGGAGGGTATTGAGCATGTGCTGCATCAATACACGTTAGATGTTGGCAGAGATGTTGCAGAGGCGCTCGACTCATCTGCGCTTGGGCAACTTACGCAATCAGCAGAACCTGGCGGTGACAGCCAAAGACAGAAGGATCAAAAAGACAATATTCAGACGATTGTTCAGGATTCTCCTATCAGCAAGGCATTGTCGGCAATTTTGGAGTATGCGGCAAAAAACAGGGCTAGTGATATACACATTGAACCACTAGAAAAAGAGCTCAAAATTCGTTGTCGCATCGATGGTGTCTTGCGGGAGGTTATGAAACTTCCTAAAAGCACTGAACCGCCGCTAGTGAGCCGTATCAAGATTTTGTCAAACCTCAAGATCGACGAACACCGCATACCACAAGATGGTCAGTTTACTGTTGTGGTAGACAAAAAGGCGATTGACTTGCGTATTGCAGTTTCGCCCGTTGTTTGGGGTGAACAGGTTGTGATCCGCTTACTGGACAAGAGCGGCACCAGTCTGAAGCTGGAAGATATGGGTTATAGCGGCCGTGCGCTACGCACGATTCGTGAGGGCATCAAAAATCCGAACGGTATGATTTTAACATCTGGCCCGACTGGGTCGGGCAAATCGACAAGCCTATATGCGCTCATACAAGAGATCAAAAGCGATGAGATCAATATCGTTACTCTAGAGGATCCTGTCGAATACAAGATGGATGGCATCAACCAGATACAAGTAAATCATGATGTTGGCCTCACGTTTGCGGCTGGCCTAAGAAGTATCTTGCGTCAAGATCCAGACGTTGTGATGGTTGGTGAAATTCGCGATGCAGAAACTGCAACACTTGCGGTACAGGCCGCCCTAACCGGACACTTGGTCTTTAGTACACTGCACACGAACAGCGCTGCCGGTATTTTGCCGCGTTTGCTGGATATGGGCATCGAGCCCTTTTTGATTGCCAGTACGGTACGTACGGTGATCGGGCAACGACTCGTTCGGCGGGTTGGTCCAAAAGCAGAAACGTATCAATCGTCTGCAGCCGAGGCCGACGCGATACGCCAGACTGTTGGCGACTTACTGCCTAAGACGCAGGATGAACAAAAAACAATCTCGACCGATTTAGGCTATGGTGACTTGCCACTTACCACCGATACCGCTTATACTTTAACCAAGGGCCTTGATTCACCAGAAACGCCGGGTGGATACAAAGGACGCCTTGGTTTGTATGAAGTATTTAACGTTACTGAAAACATCCAAGACCTGATCATTAAGCGGGCAACTAGTGCCGATATCCAGCAAGAAGCGCAACGGCAAGGTATGGTTACTATGCGACAAGACGGATATCTGAAAGCGATTGAGGGCCGAACGACCCTGAACGAAGTCAATAGGGTCGCAGCGTCGGACAGCGCATAAATCAAACACAAGAAGGGTGGCAAGAACAGATATGCAAGGACAACCACGGATAGAAATACTGCTCGAAGAAGTGCTCAAACACAAAGCGAGCGATCTCCACCTACAGGTGGGGTTGCCGCCTATGTTGCGCGTCGACGGTGCCCTACGTGCTGTGAGCGGAGCAGATGCACTTACCGAAGAGCATGTTGAGTCACTCATATTTGCCATTTTGGACGACGACCAAAAGCAGATCTTGCTCAAAGACAAAGAATTTGACTTTAGTTTTGCATTTGGTGATCTGGGCCGTTTTCGTGTCAACGCATTCCATGAAAGAGGCAATCTTGCTGCTGCACTTCGTCTCATACCTACAGAGATTCTTACAACTGAACAGCTTGGTTTGCCGCCAATCGTCAATAAGTTTGCTGATTTTCCACGAGGCCTTGTGCTTGTCACCGGTCCAACTGGATCAGGAAAGTCGACGACATTGGCTGCCCTTGTCCACAAGATTAACCATGAGCGAGCAAGTCATATTGTAACAATCGAAGATCCAATCGAGTTTACGCACAAGAGTGTCAAAAGTGTCATCGTGCAACGAGAAGTCCATTACGATACCTACAGTTTCAGTGCTGCCTTGCGCAGTAGTTTGCGTCAGGATCCCGATGTCGTATTGATTGGTGAAATGCGTGATCTAGAAACAATTGCTGCCGCAATTACGATCGCCGAAACTGGTCACCTAGTCTTTGCAACACTACACACAAACAGTGCTGCTCAGAGTATCGATCGCATGATTGACGTCTTTCCGCCACACCAGCAACCACAAATTCGGTCGCAGCTTTCAAATATCCTGATGTCGATTGTCTCGCAACGCCTTGTGCCGTCGATTGGTGGCGGTCGTGTTGCGGCTGCGGAGATCATGGTAGCGACGCCTGCGGTTCGCAATATTATTCGCGAGGGTAAAAGTCATCAACTTGATGCTGTTATTCAAACTGGTGCCGAATTTGGTATGCAGAGCATGGACAAGACGCTTGTCAGTCTGATCCATAACGGTACGATCTCTTACGAAGAAGCTCGTAACTATGCCGTTGACATAGACGAGCTAGATAGGTTGATGAGAGGTTAGCCATATGAGTAGCACAGCACGTACAGGCCAGGGTAGGTATTGTCTCATGGTTGGAGGTGAGTCATGTTGACCTATAAGTATGTCGCGCACAATGCAGCCACGGGCCAGAAAGTTCATGCCACTGTTCAGGCTGATAGCGAGCGAGCTGCGGCTCGACTCATCAACGAACAAGGCTTATCACCATTGAGTATTACGGTCGAAAAATCTGGTGAGGGTGGGCGTTTGAGTAGGATTCGTACCAAAGACAAAATTTTGTTTGCCCGACAGCTCAGCACGCTCATCAATGCTGGCTT
Source organism: uncultured Candidatus Saccharibacteria bacterium (assembly GCA_964426305.1). GTDB lineage: Bacteria > Patescibacteriota > Saccharimonadia > Saccharimonadales > CAIOMD01 > CAYRPO01. The sequence continues at coordinate 6,854 of CAYRPO010000021.1, read as the reverse complement.
GCCGCTCGTGCAGAGCCTTCGTCTTGTGCAAAAGCAGGCCAGTAACCCCAAGATGCAAGCGGTGCTATCGGAAGTTATTGCAGACGTCGAAGCTGGACAAGCGTTTGCAAAAGCACTGCAACGACATCCAAGCGTATTTAACGATATTTTTATCAATCTTGTTGCAGCGGGTGAGGTGTCTGGAACGCTAGATGCGTCACTTGAGCGCCTTGCGAATCAGCAGGAAAAAGATGCTGAGATTGTAGGTAAAATTAAAGGCGCCATGGTGTACCCATTGGTGGTATTGTTTGTTATGGTCGCCGTGGTAACATTCATGCTGGTAACTGTTTTGCCGCAGGTGAAGATATTGTATGATGGCCTGCCTGGCGCGTCATTGCCTTTTGTGACTGTCGTACTGCTTGCTGCGTCATCCCTCATCATCAAGTTTTGGTGGGTATTTTTGATTTTGATTGCGTTCGGTGTTTTGTACATGTCTCGATGGGCCCGAACGGTTGCCGGCAAACGCGTTGTAGATAGGCTTAAAATGCGAACACCGCCATTCGGCCCGTTATTTATGAAAGTATACATGGCTCGTTTCTGTCGCACTGGTGCGACGCTTGTGGCGAGCGGTGTCCCGCTGCTGCAAATGCTCGACATTACTGGCAAGTCGATTGCCAATGTGTATGTTGAGGACTCTATACAGCGAGCCATAGGCCTCGTAAAAGGCGGTAAGAGTTTAGCTGATGCGCTCGAAGGAGATCCGAACTTCTTAGATCTCGTTCCAAGTATGCTACGAATTGGTGAGCAGTCTGGCTCGGTGGAACAAATGTTGAGCCGAACAGCTGACTACTATGAAAAAGAAGTTGATCAGCAGATCAAAACTATCAACACAATTATCGAACCGTTCCTCATGATTGTGCTTGGTGTCGTGGCGCTGGTTATTGTTGCTGCCGTCATGCTGCCGATCTATAGCTTGGCGGGCAAGAACTTGGCGGGCTAAAAAAGTACTTGCATCATATACAAATAGTATTACACTAGGTAGCATAAGCACTAAGATCGAAAACAGAAGGGGAAGGGCACAAGAACTATGCTTTCAAACAAATTAAAGAGTCAAAAAGGCTTTACGATCATCGAGGTTTTGATTGTTTTGGCAATCGCCGGTATGATCATGCTGATTGTATTTTTGGCAGTCCCTGCATTGCAGCGAAACAATCGTAACACACAGCGAAACAATGATGTTTCAGCCATAGTGGGTGGTGTGAGTGAATATGTCGGAAGCAACAACAATAAACTACCGAACTCGATCGCAAGTGGCTCCACGACTGGTTTTAGCTATGCGGACTCAACCGTAGCAACTGAAAATCAAGTAGAGGTGAAGCTCGGGTTTTACGATGCCAGTGCAACAGACGTTAGTGTAGATACAGATGGTGTTGCCACTAATCCAAACAATGAGTCACGGGTGATCGTTGTCCTGAAGGGCAAGTGTAATGGCACGGACTCTGTATTTGGCAATACTCGTAGCGTTGCGGTTCTGTATACGACAGAGAAGTCTGCAAGGCAGTGTCGAGACTCTTAATCTAGAGTGGTGTAGTATCTGACAAAAAGGCGCTTTGGCGCCTTTTTGTGTTACCATAAACGGTAATGATGTATATATTTTTGTGCATACTTGGCGCCTGCCTAGGTAGTTTTATGGGTGCAACAGTTTGGCGCTTACAGCAGCAGCTCGACCAAGAAGGCAATCCACGTAAGTTGAGCAAACAGCGATCTCGTGATCTGTCGATTGTACATGGCCGCTCAATGTGCGAGACATGTAGACATGAACTTGCATGGTACGACCTGCTACCTATCGTGAGTTGGGTCATGGCTCGAGGCACGTGTCGTTACTGTAACGCTCAAATCGGCATTGCTACACTTGCGATTGAGGTGCTGATGCCAGTGCTGTTTGTGGTGTCCTATGTGGCATGGCCAGTACAGCTAGTCCAATCATGGCAGATAATGCAGTTCGTGACTTGGTTGCTCTGTTTGGTGGGCCTTGTGGGTCTTGCCTGGTACGATGCGCGGACGATGATTTTGCCAGATCGCATACTGGCGCCGTTGATTGTATTTGCTGCCGTATCTCTGGTGGCTCAGATACTGGCAGGACGTTCGGCACATGCCCTGGTAGAGGCCGCTGGAGCCATAGCGGTTTGTAGCGGTATTTTTGCTGCGGTATATGCCTATGGCGTACGGACTCACAAAGAGCTTATTGGCTTCGGTGATGTGAAGTTGGGTATATTGATTGGTCTGTTGGTTTCTGGAGCATTCCAGGGCTTTCTTGTCTTGTTCCTTGCATCTGTATTGGGATGCGTATGGGTACTTGTGGCGGCGGCAGGGTCGCGGACAAGCATCACAAGCAGCATGACCATGCATGTGCCTTTTGGGCCATTCTTGATTGCTGCAACATTCGTGACGGTGCTCTGGGGTGCCGATGTATTGGCACTCTACATTGATCGCCTAACCTAAAAACTTAAAAAATGCCTTAGTGCTTATGCTATACTGCTACCATAAGCGTGGCAAGGTTCACTATGACAAAAAACAATAATCGTGGTTTTACGCTAATCGAGACACTCATTTTTTTGGCTGTATCGAGTATCTTGTTTATATCCGTCGTTGTGTTGGTGAGTGGACAAGTAGAGCGGACTCGCGCTCAGGACGGAGCCCGACAGATCGAATTGAACGTAGCAGGTGTTTTTAATGACGTCGCAACAGGCTATTACCCCCTTGTGAACCAACGGTTCAGTTGCAGCGGAGGAAGCGCATCAAGCCCACCAACTGTTGTCGCGGGCATGGCTGGTGAGAATCGCGGTCAAGACGCCGATTGTGTGATTGCTGGCAAAAAGATTACGTTTCTGGAATCTACTATGCAAATTGAGACGCTTATAGCGAGCAAGAATGTCGTAAGCCCGTCCGGTAATATGGGCATCTTCGCGAACGCAGCTCAGCTCAGAGAAACACTACAATATCCTCAGGGGATTAAGCGACTTGACTCTGTTACGCGTTCGTACTATGTGCTCAACCGCGTTTTGGGCTCGATGGATGTATCAAGTGGCTTTGTCTCAGGCGCACAGGATGTGGTCGTATATAACAATAGCGGGGTGATTGTGCCGAGTGCCGGAGAATTGCTGTGTATGGATAATGGGCGCTATAAGACGAGTATTGTTGTTGCTCCTGGCGGCAGTCCAATTGTACAAACACAATATCAAGATCAGGCTAGGTGTTAAAGATGATACGGTCACGCAGACGCCAAAAAGGAGAGACTATAGTCGAAGTTCTGGTGTCGATTGCTATACTGAGCGCAATCCTCGGGTCTGTATTTGCTATTACCACAAAATCGCAACGCACGGTGCGGGGTAATGCTGACAGATACCAGGCTCAGCTTATAGCGAACGAGCAAGCTGATCGGCTAAAAATTGCCATGAATACAGCAGCGATTGCCGCAACCATACAGACGGATTTTTCAGCTGCCCCGAATGAGAATTCATCTGCGACAGGGACTCCGCATCCGGCCTTTTGCTTTAAGCAGTCGGATAGCAGTTACTACAGAGTGCCTTCGCTCAGGACTGATACAATAGACGACACAAACTGCTTAAATTCAAGAGACGGTGTCGTGTATGCACTTACGATTACGCCTTTTGTTAGATCAGCTTCCGGAAAAGCCGATACCTTTTTGATCCGGGTGTCGTGGGACAGTGCATCAAGTGCGTCTAGGGAAAAAGTGGAGCTTGTGTATGGTACGTAAGCAGGTTGGTTTCACGGTGATCGAACTGATGATATCCATTGCTGTGTTTAGTACAGTTATGTTGCTTGTTACTATGGGCGCGATCCAGGTTGGACAAAATTATCAGCAAGCTGCAACCCAAGTACAGCTCTCGAATGCAGCTCGCGAGCTGCATGAGCAGATTGCTCAAGAGATACAGTTTAGTGGTCCAACTGCTGTACAAACTGGCACGGCGGGGGCATATAGTGCGCTATGCCTGGGCACAACACGGTATGCTTGGCAGGTAAACGATATGCTGTATCGTGATAAAATTGCTAGCCCAGGTGACTGTTTTGTAGCATCGGTTACTACAACAGCCGTCTTGCCAACAAACGGGAAAGTAGTTGCCCTAAATGTAGTGAATACTGGTAGTAATGGTGTCTTTGTAGTGCAAACTCGCTTTGTTGTTGGTGCCGATGATATGTTTGTAAATGACGATCCAGCGCAGGCATGTAAATCAAAAATACTTGGTCGAGAATTTTGCGCTGTATCTGACCTAATAACATCCGTAACGAGAAAAGTAGTTATGCTATGAAAACACGAAATTCATCACAAACTGGTCTTGCTTCAATTTTATTCGCGATGATCATGGTTATCGTACTGTCTTTGATGGCAGTTGGTTTTGCTACAATCGCTCGTAGCGACCAGCGCCAAACCCAAGACAAAACATTGTCAAACCAGGCCACCTATGCTGCCGAAACGGCGATTAATCGTGCCGCAACAGATATAAGAAATAGAATCATGACTGGACTGCCAGTTACTAATGACAGTACGTGTGCTGCCGATCAATCTCCAGTGGCTCGTATCGTTACAAACGACGTCGAGGTCACCTGTGTCTTGATTGACGCTACGCCACTCAAGCTTGATACGGGCGCATCAAGTACACCGACCGTCATACCGATCAAGCCAGATGGCTTAAATAGCGTCAATAAGATTCGGGTGACATGGCGCGCGAACAACACATCAAGGGTTGCGACGTATGGCAGTGCGACACGGCTAGATTTCGGTGTGGCAAATGCTATACCAACATTGCGCATCACTGCATCACCTAGTAGTAACATTGGAAACATAAGTACGGTATACGCACGGCCGATTAGTAGCGGAACGGGCTCCGTGTCATTTGGTACTGGTGCTGCTTCAGGCGGTATTGGGTCGGCTGCTTGCAGCGCAGGCTTATGTACACTGACTCTTGCCATTACAACTGGGCCCTGGACGAGTGCTAATACGGGCATACTATCGATTGTGTCTCTAGACGGTGATTCGTCTGTGACGGTAGAGGGCTTAAATGCTGCTGATGCACCTGTTGAGCTGTATGGTGCGCAGGTTGCGATTGATGCTACGGCTCGGGCGGGTGATGTCATAAAACGCCTCGTCGCAAATATTGCCTATTCGTCGACAACGTGGAGGCCGTCAGCCGCTCTTGTGAGTGGGGACTTGTGCAAGAACTATCGTCTCGATGGCGTATCGAATGATCAAATAGGTCCAGTTGGCGTGGCTTGTTCAAGTATCGCTGCACCCACGGCAACCGGAGCAGACGATGCAATCATATCAACACCTCCTGCTTCGAGCAGTGGCGCACCACTCAATTATCCGTATTGGGATATATTTGGTACAATTTCGGACTCTACCATCCCGGATGCTCGCAGGGCTAGCTGTTCATGGCAGGCTGTGTATAGTGCAAATAATGCCACGTCACCTAGCTCAATGCGAAGAATCGGCCCCGTTATTGTGAAGTACGGAACAGACTGCTATAACGGCAAGACGCAGATGTTCACAGTGGGAGACAACGCTGTGCTGAATTGTACAACTCAACCAGACTGTAACCAGCCCGGCTACTATAACCTTGAATTTTATCTTCGCTCAGATAGTGGGATCGTGATTGGTCCGCGATACCGTATGTCTGGCGGCATTTTGCAAAATTCTTGTCGCCCAAGAGATTCATCGTGGCTATGTCAGCTGAGTCCATAGTGTAGTTTTTGATGACAGTACAGTATCGTGGTGATCCTATGACGCCCAGAGCGGTGGCATATGTTTTTACGGATGTTTCGCATGAAACTGTTCGTGAACGTTTCGGAGATGCGGGTCTGTGACGTGCGTATACACTTGTGTAGTGGCGATGTTGCTATGGCCCAGCATGGCCTGGACGCTGCGTATGTCGGCACCATTCATAAGCAGATCTGTCGCAAAACTGTGTCTCAGTGTGTGAGGACTGACGTGTTTGGTGATGCCAGCCAGGAGCGCATAGTGTGCCACCATGCGTTGGACGCTCCGTGCTGTTAGTCGCCTATAGTTGCCGCTTGTACCGGCTGTGTGCTTGCCGCTATAGCTGATAAAAAGGGCAGGTAGATTGTCTGTGCGCTTTTCCAGATAGAGTTTCAGCCAGTCGGTCGCTTCCTGACTTACGAAGACCGGACGATCTTTTTGTCCCTTACCACGAACCATAAATTCACGCCGTTCAAGATTGATATGAGTTCGATCCAGGCCGATGAGCTCTGATACGCGTAGTCCGCTGCTAAACAGTAGTTCTAGAATTGCACGATCCCGGAGTCCGCTTACATCCAAAACATTTGGTTGCCGAAATAGCCTCGTGAGTTCATCGGTGTTGAGAAATGTCACTTGTGGCTTTGCGGTTTTTGCCAGTTCGATCTGATCGGGCGAGAGTGTTTCGAGCCCGCGTCTGTGACAGTATTTCAAGAAATTACGTAAAGCGATCAGGTGATAATTTTGCGTGGCTGTGCTTAATTCTTCGGATCGATCCGACCCTAGATCATGTAGCCACAGACGCCATTTACGGATTAATTCTGTAGTGATGTCGTGGGTAGTGATATCTCCAGCATAATCTACGAGACGGGTTAGGTAGTGGCGATAATTTCGTATTGTTTTTTTTGACCGATTGCGCTCGACGGCAAGGTATTCTAGATATGCTTCAATTGCTTGATCGATATTCATAGCTATGTCCATTGTACGTCACGGTATCTGTTAAAGAAAGAAAATACCGCATACAATAATTGTTCAATATTGCAATACAATCAGCAACAGGAACGTGCGGTGCAAGACAGGCGTAGAATTGGTTTACCGG
>CAYRPO010000020.1:0-16656 GCA_964426305.1 uncultured Candidatus Saccharibacteria bacterium | reverse complement strand
CCAACAAGTCCTGAATCTGAAGATAGCTCTGAACCAGTATGTTTTAGGTACCAACATTGACGAACGCCACTGCATGGTGTCCTTTTCGTCCTTATAAACATAAGTTATTATGATGGGTGTATTTCGCATCAACTAAATGAGGACACTGTTCAATGAACCCAGAATCAAACCAAAATAACCAATACAATGGGAGCGGCGTGCCTACTACACAGCAACCCTATGCCATGCCGCCACAAACCCCAGGCCCAGAATACGTCGGATCTAAAGATCCGGGAAAGGGTTTAGCAATCGCAAGCATCGTCCTGTTTTTGTTCTTTAATATCCTAGGGCTCGTATTGGGTATTATCGCTAAAGGCATGTCCAAAAAAGCAGGCTTCAAGAATACCTTAGCAACTGTTGGTATAGTCCTCAATGCTGTTTCGATCTTGTTTTCGGTGATTATAACCATATTTATTGTGTTTGCACTATTTCTTCCGGTGGCACAAGCTCGCAATGCTGCGATTGGTTTTACTAATGCGATACGCGACGGGAATTACGAGAAGGCCTTCTCTTATACTGATATTGATGCAAAAAGCAAAGCGGATGCTCTGACATATTTTGCAGCATTAAAACCTGCAATTGGTACGAGCCAGTCCGAGATTGATCGCAAAGATGGAGATGATGGCTCAAAAGTCTTGATCTATAGTATTCAGGATGGCACGAGCAAGTTTTACAGAGTGATCGTAAAAGACCAAAAAGTAACACAAGCTGACGTAAGTAGTGAGCCATTTACGTTGAGCGGAGGAAAAACTAGTCAGCCGTCCGTTGCGGAGAATAATAGTACCAACTCAGGAGCAGTAGCGCAAAGTTCGCAGACCTGCAAAGAACTTGTTGGTGCGGATTTTCAGGCATTTTATTTGAGTGCCGCGCCGGATGTGAGTATCTACACCGATAATGCATTCTTCAACGCCGATGCTGTGACGTATCAGTTTCCGAGTACTACAACTGCCCAATATGCAAAATATGCAGCTTTTCACAAAAGCATCACAAAACCATATACCATAATTCTTAAGGGATCGGTATATAAAGACTATCAAACGCAAGCAGGCGTACAGTTGGCACAACAACGCGCAGAAAAAGTCAAGCAAGAGCTTATCAACGTAGGTATCCCAGCGGGGAATATTTTGATAGCAGCGCCACAAGAATATCCATACGGGCAAAGTACCGACCCAAGCGTATTTCGGAATGTTGATATTCGTATAGAATCAAACTGCCCATAAGTGTCTACAAGTACCACCTGTCAATGAAGGCTTTTCTTTGCGGTACGTAGGTATAATTACTTAACGCCAACACAACATAACTGATTGGTCACTGGTTCAAGTCTAGCCAGGCCCAACCAATAAAAGAGTTCCATTTTTGGAGCTCTTTTATTTGGCCGAAAAAACCATACCTATGACTGCACCGCTTTATGTAGCTCGCGCCAAGATTCTATGGTTATGTGCTCAACCTGGTCCCAGTTAACGTGATTTTCATGACTGTCACGTTCGTGTTGTGGCAGTATCATTGCCTTAGCGCGTAGGCGGGCATACGCGTTGAGCACTTGAGGGTCTAGGCCATATACGACAGCGGCAGCGTCTGCAAGGCTCGACTCTAATCTGGGATTGGTTTGGTAAGAGGACCTATGGATGCCCCACCAGCGCAGTTCAAGCTTTGCGGCCGTTGCGGCGTCGAACGGTTGTAGCGCATGTCGAGAGACTAGTTTGTAGAATCGCGTTAGGGTACGTAAAACTCGCTCTTGCCTAACGTTGTTCCGGTATATTCTATAGTCTGCCGCGGCCCATGCGGCATAGAATGCCAAGCGGATCGTTACGCGCCAGTTGCAGCCTAACTGCTCCCTTATGAGCTGCACCAACAGCCAGAAAAGCCGCAAGAAATGATGATTATAGTACGCACGCCACATAGCTGCGTCCAGGCTGCCAACGCGTTTATAGTCGAATTGAGTGAGGTCAATTTTTGTCATAGCGTACTTTTATAGCATAGTCGCGGATGCGCAAAAGTCAATCCTATCACAGAAAGAAAACATACTAGACAAAATGTCATCATATCGGTGTGATATACTGATTGTTACCCTGCTTGACTCAAGCCGTACCTGAATAGATGGGAGATATGGGGATGTGCGATCATAGAGGCGCGACGCCTGGAGTCGTGCCAGCCGACCCGCATGAGCTGAACCGACGAAGACGACAAGCGTCACTGGAGTATCCGGATGGAGTGGTCTATCTGGGGCAGCTGTGGGACCAGGTGAAAGCTGAGCCGGATCCTCTGCGCGTTGTGTTTCGTGCAGGCACATATGTGTTCTTTGATGTCCAGCCCGATGTCTACTGGTGTCATGGGCGTTCCCCCTGGCGTACTGATGTGACCGCAGACGTACACGAGCTCTTTTTCATTCTGCCTCCCGAGGTCGTCAGACGCGTACAAGAGAGGCACGCGCGCACAATTGTGACGGATCTCCTTGGGTACAGCCAGCCAGTCAGGCTGCCCGCCGCAGTCGGTGAGTGGACTACTGACTTGCGGACTGGCCCAGGGGATGGCTTTGTTTGCGAAGTCATCTCTTCCTGGCCGATGATTCGGCAAGTGATCCAGCTGGCGGTAGAGTCGCCAGCAGTGAACGAGCCACTGGTCAGGTTGCATGGCGGCCAGCCGGTCAGTGCACGGGTCCATAGGGGCCGTATTGAGATCTGTCTCGATCGGGTTGTGCCCGAGATCCATGATGCCTGGAGTCAGGCATTCCGTGCCAGAATTGGTATCAAGTAGGATGCGTTCGGCGTCGAGGGTTGTTGTCTACCCTCGACGCCGAACCTCCCCCGAATCCTCTGTCGTTAGTGCTAGTATGCTGAAAGCATGATATGAAAGCTGAGCTTGTTGTTAGATCTGAAGTTCCGCCCACGACATGGGAGCGTTTTTGCCGAACGCACCCTATGGGCTCGATTGCTCTTGATGGCTATGTCATGGGACCACCGCAGTACGAGCCATACGGGCCGTATTATAATGCCAATCATCACGAGGGCGTTGTACGTCTGGCGACGTTGTCAAGCGCGCAGCAGATCTTAAACGATGTTCGTATGGGGCTAGACAAGCCGTTTAGCCGAAGTGGAACGTTTGATGCACACGTCTTCGTCAATGATTGCGACCAAGATGTATGTGCAGCATGGTTCTTGCTTAATCATATCCGGCTTACCAAAAAACCAACCCCCGAATTGAATCGTTTTATCAATGTTGCCGGCACGCTCGACGTAACGGCAGGGGCTTTTCCGTATACTCCAGACATGCGAATCCTTCGCGAACTTTCGTGGGTTTTCGAACCGTACACACACTTTAGGCGAAGTGGTGAAATGACACGTAAAGATAACGCTCAATACGCCGCAGTGATTTTTGATGTTGAACAGCGCATTGGCCAGCACCTAGAAGGCAGAGGGCGGTCGACAGAACTTGATACTCGATTTGAACTTGTGGGCGGTGGTGATGGCTGGTCAATGGTGTACGAAGTCGGAGCTGATGCTCGAATGGGCGTGTTTTTGAGTGGAATTGATGCTTTTGTGGCCATACAGCAGGCGAGTGATGCCCATTGGCGATATAGTATTGGCAGACGCTCACAGTTTATCGATTTTCCGCTACCCGAGATTTTGGCTAGACTCAACCAAGAAGAGGGCTGTACGGCAGATGCCTGGGGTGGTGCCGGAACGATTGGCGGCAGTCCTCGAGTAAATGGTAGCCAGCTCTCGCCAGACATAATCGAGCGCATCATAAATGATGAAATAGCAAAACAAACAAAAACCTCCTGATATGAATCAGGAGGTTTTTGGTGCAGAGTGGTAAAAAATTACCAGCTGCGAGAAGAGCCGCCGCCGTAGCTGCCGCCACGTGAGCCGCCACCGTTGTAGCCACCACCGCTATTGCGGGGTCGCTCTTCGCGAGGACGTGCTTCGTTGACTGCAATCGTACGACCGTCGAGCTCTTTGCCGTTCATGCCAGCTTCAGCAGCTTTGCCTTCTTCGTCGTTGTCGAATTCGACAAAGCCGAAGCCCTTACTTCGACCGGTTTCACGGTCCTTGATAACCGTTGCGCTTGCAACGGTACCAAAAGGAGCAAATGCAGCTTGGAGGCTAGCGTCATCGGTTGCCCATGCAAGGCCCCCGACAAAAAGTTTGTATGCCATGTACCTTATTCTTTCCTTCTAACTATTTCCTGCAAGACGACCCGATCTGCCCGCACCATCTACTAAAAGGTCCATGACAAACGCTTGCTAGTGGCAATTAAAGCATAAATATGTAGAAAATACCAGCAAAATATACAAAAGCTCATCCTAGATGCAGCGGATTTTTGCACAAGCGACACGAACGGCCTCATTCCAGGTCGGAAACGAGTGAACCGTATTGGCTATGTCGCAAGCATGTAAATGTTTGCGGACAGCAAGAGACACTTCCGGAAGCATACTACTAGCTTGAGGTGCCACGATACTTGCACCGAGCACGATACCTGTGTGGCTGGCAATAATTTTTACGAAACCTGAGGTGAACGGCTCTGTGGTAGCACGCGCAGTGATGCCGAGAGGCGCAATACTTGTTTGGTATGCATTACCACTAAAGCGAAGCTGATGTTCGGTTTTGCCAACGCAGGCAATCTCGGGCATGCCAAGTGCTGTACGTGGGAGCGCGGTGGTGTCGAGAGCGACTTGTTTTCGGTGTAAGATGTTGTGTGCGGCAATTTGCGCGCTTTGCATTGCAGCAGCGACTGACCCTATGCCTACGCTGTCGCCAACTGCAAATATATGATTTTGATTTGTGCGCTGAAAGCGGTCTACGCGGATCCCATCGGCATCATATCTGATACCTGTGTTTTCGAGACCTAGGTCAGTCTGTGGATTGCTGCCAGTGGTCAATAGTAGCGTGTCGACCGATATACGGTGCTGTTGGCTGTGTTGGTTAAATGTTACTACTGTATGCTTCGTGTCTCCATGTGTGGCTGTAATATGCGCGGCGGTGTGGACTCGAACGCCTTTGCGTGCGAGACTACTGGCAGCAAGATCGCCGACTTCAGAGTCTTCGTGAGGCAGTATATGGGATGCTTTTTCGAGTAAATGAACTCGAACGCCAAAGCTGGCGAAGATGTGAGCGAACTGATATCCGCTGGCGCCCGCCCCGACAATTGCCAGGCTTTTAGGTAGTGTAGCCAATTTAGGTATATCGACATAGGTCAAATACGGTGTTTGTGCAAGCCCATCGATGTCATTTGGTATGCGGGCAGACGAGCCAGTGGCGATAATAAATGTTTTTGCTGTATATCGCTGCATCGCAACGCTTACGGTATATTTGTCTAGAAAATGAGCACGTCCCCGGATGAGCCGAATACCACGAGTTTTGTAGGCGGCCGATTCGTCAGGCTTGCTTGCGATGATGCTGCGCTCTATAGCCTGATGCACAGAGCTATAATGGAGGTCTATTGAACCGGAGCGAATGCCGTAACGCGGTGCTGACTGTATTGTTTCGATTGTTTGAGCAGCTTCGAAGAGTGTAGCGACTGGGATGCCGGCATGGTTGAGACTGGCGCCGCCTAGCGCATGCTCCTCAATCAACCCTACTTTTTTACCAGCTGATGCAAGCGTATGTGCAGCGATACTGCCGCCAGCACCGCTACCGATTACGATAGTGTCAAAATCAAATTGTATAGGTGTTCTTTTTAGCATAAGAATCTTTCTAATTTAGTATACGATGATATGCATATACGTGGCCAGCTTGCGGACGGATGATGCTTAAATGGCGAGTAATTTCTGCGCGGATATCGTGTGTTGTTACCTCGTGCTTGTTTGAAATCCATGCATCTATACTGGATACGACACGGTGTGTGATCAGCTGGGCTTGTGTATGAGGCTCACCGGTAGCCAATAGTGTTGCATAGATACTGGCATGAGTTTTTGTAGGGTCATATGTCTCGGTGTGGCCATCTCGCTTTATAACATACTTCATGGCGTGAACTCCATTGCTCCATCGACCCACAAGAATAAGAGCCAACCCAGCACGATACTGGTTGTAGCAAGCGTAATATACATGATGGTTTTCGTTTCCTCCTTCCATGCAATCACGGCAGCAATAGATGTTCCACGCAGTACAGCCACCCCAAGTATGATCATTGGCAGCAGGAACGACCCAATGCCAATAGCGATATGTGTCACTATTGGCGCGTCAGAAACAGAGATAATCGCACACAGGGCTACTAGCGGTATGCCTATCAGTACACAAACCGCAAGACTTACTAGAAACCCAAGCTGACACGCAGCGCCCAGAGAGATCTTTTTTGTTGTTCTTGTATGAATACGTTGTTCTAGCGTACGCGGCAGTGGCGCACAGATCTGATTGACATATGTGGCCGCAAGATTAAGCGCACCCAACATGACCGTAAGGGTTGCGACGCCAAATATCGCATAGGTCAACATTGGCTGAGGTATAGCATTGAATGCAAAAATCGCCAGTGTTCCAAAGATTGCCAGGCATCCTCCGAGGGATAGTATGTATATGGCGGACAGATGTTGTATGTATGAACGCTTTTGTTTTCTACCAAAACCGCCCGTAACAAGGGCGATCATAATCGACAAGGTGACGGGATTTAGCCCGAACAATAGGCCGACGATCGCGACGAGCGGCAGGGTTGGGGTGCTAAGCATGATATGCAACTCCACATGATGTGAATACCGCATCACTAGCGAGCAATGCGGCCGTGGCGAGAATAAGACTGACTACCACAACAATTACAGCGGTGCTTACGAATAGCGCACGTCGCAGCACGATGTTTGTTCGAAAGACCGCAAATAACAACAGCAACACAAACAGGGCCACGCAACCCCCTATAAAACTACGTATAGCAAGTGTATTGCTGGTAAGCCCATCATCTGCAATGACAATTGCGATGTCCATGTTCGTTTTGCCCTCTTCTCTCGAGTACTATATCATAAGCATGAGTACTATGAAATACGGCGCGAAGCAATACGCATTACGGCGACTACCAGACGTTCCATGGCATACAGTTCCAGTCGGCACTGTGCTACGTTTTTTTGCTATTCATGGAGAATTCGGCGTTGCCTTGTCAGAGGTAGACGCACGTCGTAAGGCGTTTGGGGCCAATCGCGAGCATGGCCTGACACACCCGCAAGGTTTGGGGTATGCAATTCGCGTAAGACGACAAGGTGCAGTATGTTACATTAGTGTGCCAGAGTTGGTGGTTGGTGATATCGTACTCCTCCAGGCAGGCGACCGTATTCCTGCGCATCTGCGGCTTATACAGGTGAGTGGGTTGCAAGTTGATGAATATACGCAAACAGGAAATGCACAGTATGTACGCAAGACATCCCATGCAGGAGGAAGTCAGTTGAATATGATGCATGTTGGCAGTGTTGTTGTGCGCGGTACGGGCCAGGGTATCGTGACAGCGTTGCCGCATACTACTCGTGTCCGAGAATCAATCCTGCAGCGGCGACGACAACGACAGCTGTTGGCGCATGGTCTTGTTGTCCAAAACCCAGAAGCACTATCTAGACTCTCGGGGGTTAAAGTGCTGGTTATAACTGCAACACTATCACGAACGCAGCAAGTAGAGCTTCGTTCGTTGTGCACACGAACACGACTACAGTATGTTGATATGCGCGAGGCCAACGGGCCACAGGTCTTACGTACAATTACGTATTTTGAGCGTCAAGAAAAACCAGCACTATGGGCGAGTGACGGTCGGTCGATCAAACTTTCTCGTAATGTCGCATCGGTTTGTGTTGCTCTAGGTGGTACGGATGCAAATAAGCTGTCAGCTGACTTTATAGCTCTCGCTGATCCTGTGACGGCTATACAAGGTATTTTGTACAACACTAAATAGCCACAAGCATATTGACAAATTGTATATATTGGTATACAATCACATCATTGCTTACAAAAAGCAAAACCAAAAACCAATTAAAAACTACAAGGAGCGGCTGCTGCGATGAGTGACCTAGGTCTTTCATATGAGCTGACTCCTACGAACGACAAACGATTTGCAAGCATCGACGCTTTGTTAGTCTAAGTAGTCGTAGGGTCACTTGTGCCCAAGCAAAAAATCCCCAGTTGGGGATTTTTTGTGTGCACTATTGATGTGTGTGGGTCTGGCACAACAGATACGAATCTGCTATAGTATGGATCGTTAGTCAATTGTATTCGACTTTTTTGCTGGTATGGCAGGGTAGCTCAGTTGGTTAGAGCGTAGGACTCATAAGCCTGAGGTCGCGAGTTCGAGCCTCGCCCCTGCTACCAGCAAAGCAGTCGACGTAAAATTGCGTACAGCATCTGTGTCGTATAATGCAAAATGATATGTAGACGAAAGGAACTGTCGGCAGGACAGGAGTCCTGTTGCGCTGGAAGAAAATTAAGAACATGATTACAAATCAGTTACGAGCATTGCCTCCTGGTACCTATGTCGTTGCCGTGTCTGGCGGTGTTGATTCAGTTGTATTGCTGTCTATATTGGTAACGCAGTATGCAGGGCGTAACGATATGCGCTTGATCGTTGCGCACGTTGACCACGGTATTCGTCCGGATTCAAGCGAGGATGCTGTTTTTGTGCAGAATCTGGCGAAGGAATATGGTTTACCATATGAATCAATTCGCTTCGAACTGGGTCAGGGTGCAAGTGAAGCGTTGGCTCGCGAAAAGCGATATGCCTTTCTAAGAACTGTACAGCAGCAGTATAACGCCCAGGCTATAATTACTGGACATCATCAGGACGACCTGATCGAAACAAGTATACTGAACCTCTTGCGCGGCACGGGTCGTAATGGTCTGACGTCGCTGCGTAATCGGCCAGACATACTTCGTCCTCTGCTCACTGTGACAAAAAAAGAGATGATCATGCATGCCACCAATCAGGGTTTGTTATGGCGCGAAGATGATACCAACAAAGACCAGTCATACACACGTAACCATGTGCGTCATGCGGTCGTCGCAAACTTATCCGATGAGCAGCGGCGGCAGTGGTTAGAGCATCTGCAGATTGCTGAACAGATAAACCAGCGTCTCGATAATGAGCTAGCGCAGATGCTGCGACGAGGGCTACACAAAGGCCAGCCTGTATTGAGCCGTAGCTGGTTTCGCCTACTGCCGCATGCTGTAGCCCGTGAAGTCGTCGTGAGTCTACTGCGCAGCACTGGTGCGGTGGATATAGACAGACGAACTGTTGAGCGCCTAGTTGTCGCAATTAAGGTGTTGCCTCATGGTAAAGTTGTTCAGGCGGCAGGAGTACAAGTTATGCTCAATAAGCGCTCAGCGCGTTTTTTATCTGTTGCAAAAGGTAGCCAATCTAGTAAAAAAGCCGTATAATCTCAAGCTATGGAGAAAAAGCCCAAATCGAAGAAGAAGCCACAGAACGACCGCCGAAAATTGTTTAAGAATATCGGCTTTATTGTCATAGTTGCTCTGTTTGCATTGATATTTTTGCTTGGTAGCGGACAATCAGAAAAGCTCACAAAAGTCCCATATAGCGATGTGATCAATCGTGCCAACGGCGGTGAGGTGTCGAAGCTGACCGTTTCGGGAGATACAATCGAAGTGACCGAAAAGGGCAACGACAAACCAACGCAAACAACGCGAAAAGAGTCAGTATCCTCTATATTTGGTGCTGGTGGTGTGACGAATAGAGATGTCGTTGTTGACATTAAGCCAGAGTCAAATACCGGAGCAACATGGACGGCGTTGCTCATAAATTTGTTGCCTGTTTTGATTATCGTTGGTGTGCTTGTATTTATGTTGCGTTCGGCTCAAGGCCAGGGCAATCAGGCACTTGGTTTTGGCAAAAGTAGTGCCAAGTTGTATGGTGGCGACAAAGAAAAGGTCAAATTCGATGAAGTTGCCGGAAACAATGAAGCAAAACAAGACCTCGAGGAAGTCGTCGAATTTTTGAAGTTTCCAAAGAAGTTTCTAGATGTCGGGGCGCGTATACCAAAGGGTGTCTTGTTAGTTGGCCCTCCTGGTACGGGCAAGACTATGCTCGCGCGTGCTGTTGCTGGTGAAGCGAATGTGCCATTTTTTAGTATCTCTGGTTCCGAATTTGTGGAGATGTTTGTAGGTGTCGGAGCAAGCCGAGTGCGCGATTTGTTTGATAAAGCAAAAAAGAACGCGCCATGCATAATATTCATCGACGAAATTGATGCAGTTGGCCGCCGTCGTGGCAGTGGCATGGGTGGTGGCCACGATGAGCGTGAACAGACATTGAACCAGATACTTGTTGAGATGGATGGGTTTGAGCAAGGTCAGAATGTCATCATATTGGCAGCAACCAACCGCATGGATGTTCTTGATCCGGCATTGTTGCGCCCGGGTCGTTTTGATCGTCGTGTGCAGATTGGTTTGCCTGATCGAAAAGATCGTCTCGCAATCCTAAAAGTTCATTTTGAAAAGAAACCACTCGCGAAGAGTGTTGATTTGGACGCCCTGGCCGCAAAAACAGCTGGCTCCAGTGGTGCAGATCTGGCAAACATTGCCAATGAGGCTGCAATTATTGCAGCGCGAGCGAATCGTACCGAGATTATCTCTCGTGATGTTACGGAGGCCTTTGAAAAAGTAGCTATTGGCCCAGAGCGTAAGGGAAAAGTTATGAATGATCACGAAAAAGAGTTGACCGCATATCACGAGGCCGGTCATGCTGTTGTCGGTCAGGTTTTACCAGACAGTGATGTTGTGCATAAAGTTACGATTATACCGAGGGGTGGCACCGGTGGTGTAACATGGTTTATCCCACCAGAAGACAAAAGTTACCACAGTATCATCGAGTATAAAGATGTACTCGCTCGCATGCTCGGAGGGCGAATCGCTGAAGAGATTGTGTACGGTGTCGACCGTGTGACGACTGGCGCTGGTAGTGATCTACAAAAGGCTGCCGAACTCGCGCGGGAAATGATCGTAAATCAAGGCATGGGTAAAACACTTCGCGATCAAGTCTTTCATGTCGAGGAAGGTATGATGATGGACCGCATGATGCACGAGCGTACATATTCCGAAGAAACAGCGAAGATTATTGACAGTGAGGTAGAAGCGCTGATTACAGAAGCCGCATCTCGTGCGCGGTCTGTGATCAAGGCTAATATGAAGTTCCTCACCGCGCTCAAGGACGCACTCCTTGAAAAGGAAACAGTTGAAGCAGAAGAAGTCGCAAAGATTTTGACGGGCACGAAATTGCCAAAAGAAGCCGCTCTATATTAGGGCAACATAACAGACAGGTGTACGTTGCACGAGTGGGCTGGTATATAATGAAGCAAGACATAACAAATATATGAATCGATTGCTCAAACGCGCCAACAGCAGAGTTAGTCTCGTATCGGCTGCCGCATTGCTTGCAGGGACGTCTCTGATTAGCACGTTGCTTGGTATCGTCCGTACCAAGCTTATCAATGCGAACTTCTATAACATAGAATCAGATGCATACTTTGCCGCATTCAAGATTCCTGACCTAGTGTTTTTTACGCTCGCATCCGGTGCGCTGGGAGTTGCCTTCTTGCCTATCCTGAGCGAGCGGCTCGTCAAAAGCCGCCAGTCTGCGTGGGATGTTGCTAGTTATGTACTGAACGCACTGGCGATCGTGGCTATGGCCGCTTCTGTACTGCTGATTATTTTTGCCGAGCCGCTTATGCGGTACATTGTAGCTCCTGGCTTTACACCCGAGCAGCTGGAGTTGTCGGTCGCAATCATGCGCATCGTGACGGTTAACATTTTTATATTTGCTATATCAACAGTACTGAGTACTGTGCAACAGTCGGTTGGTCGGTTTTTCTTCTTTGCTATTGCACCATTGTTTTATAATGGCGCAATTATCCTCAGTATCTATGTGTTCCGCGATACAATTGGGATCGTTGGTCTTGGATTGGGTGTTGCATTTGGCGCTGTTTTACAACTGCTGGTTGTTGCGCTTGGAATGGTTGGTCTTGGGTTTCGCTACAGACCTACCATTGATTATAAAAATAAAAGTTTCCGTGAAGTCCTCACAGTTTTGCCGGCCCGTTCCGTGGACCAGGGCATAGACTACATCAACAGTATTGCTGAAACACGCTTTGCCTCAAATCTGCAAATTGGGGCGGTGACATGGTACGAGAGCGCATTAATTTTACATAACGCACCAATCTCGCTTATTGGCACTGCCATATCGACCGCTGCCTTTCCGCGATTGACCGATCGTTTGGCACAGGGTCGAGTTGACTTATTTCGGCGTGATTTTGTGCGCGTATTGCAAACTATGATCTGGATTGCTGCGCCGGTTGTTGTAGTGGCATTTTTTGCGCGCGCCTATTTGGCGCGTATGATCTTTGCTCAGAGTAGCCGCGAAATCGCGACAATTTTTGGCTTTTTATGTATAGCCATATTTTTCAGGATCATATATACCATAATCTCACGATATTTTTATGCACACAAAGATACACGAACACCGTTATATGTGTCTTTGTTTGTCATTTTACTCAATGTTGTTTTGGCATACAATCTGTCAAAACCATCGGCATACGGAGTTGTTGGTTTAGCATTGGCTCAAGGCATTGTTGCGGTTACAGAAGTACTGATACTTGTTGCTGTTATTTTGCGGCGCGATCGTAAATTATTTACGCCTGGATTCGTAACAAATATTGGTCAGATTTTTTCGGTAACAGGTTTTAGTGCAATTGCTGCGCTGATTATGGTGCGGCTCTTGCCGTTAACGCAGTCCGACAAAGGCTCGGTACTGATCGTGAAGTTGTCGCTGATTGCTGGCGTAACTCTTCTAGTGCATTTGCTGGTTTCGTTTTTGTTTGGCCTTGCCGAAGCAAAAGCAGTTGTTGAGCGGGTGCGGCGAATTGTTATGATTCCGGTGAGAATTCAGTAACAGAGGTAAGCTCTGCTATAATAAAAACCTACTATGGATCATATTCGAAATTTTTGCATTATAGCCCATATTGATCACGGAAAATCCACGCTGGCTGACCGCTTACTGGAGATGACGGGTACGGTTGAAAAACGCAACATGAAGGCCCAGCTCTTGGACCGCATGGATCTAGAGCGCGAGAAAGGTATTACCATCAAACTTGCTCCAGTGCGCATGGAATATAAAGGCTATGAACTGAATCTCATCGATACACCAGGACACGTGGACTTTAGCTACGAAGTATCGCGTAGTCTAGAGGCTTGCGAGGGTGCATTGCTGATCGTAGATGCCAGCCAAGGCATTCAGGCTCAGACGCTCGCAAACGTATACTTGGCTATGGCCGCCGACCTCAAAATAATTCCAATTCTCAATAAGATCGACTTACCAGCGGCTGATGTGCATAGGGTCGGTGCTGAGGTTGTCAGTTTGCTTGGTTGCGACCCAGCAGACATTTTGCACATATCTGCAAAGACAGGTTTCGGGGTCGAAGATGTATTGGAACGTATTGTTGAGGACGTTCCTGCGCCAAAAAGTTCAGTATACCAAGAGACGCGCGCTTTGATTTTTGACAGCTACTACGATGATTACAGAGGGGTTATATTGTATGTTCGCATCTTTGATGGTTCGATCGCCAAAAACGCTCCGATTCGTATGATTGCAACGGACGCTGTCGGGATTGCACTGGAAGTGGGAGCCCTGACGCCTGACATGACTCCACGTGCCAGTCTTGAGGCCGGCGAGATCGGATATATCGTGACGAACCTCAAAACTACGCGTGACGCAAAAGTAGGCGACACGGTAACGCTCGCGCAAGCCTCGTCAACAAAGGCACTACCTGGATATAAAGACATTAAGCCGTTTGTGTATGCAGGGTTTTTCCCCGAATCCAACGAACAATACCAAGACCTAAAAGACGCAATCGAAAAACTCAGCCTAAGTGATTCAGCGTTGCAATTTGCCCCCGAAAACTCACCGGTCCTTGGTTTTGGGGTGCGAATTGGCTTTTTGGGATTACTGCATATGGATATTGTGCGAGAACGACTCGAACGTGAATACGATCTTGATCTTGTTGTAACGAATCCATCTACCGATTATCAGATCACGCTCAATAGCGGCGAGGAAATTGACATAAAAAGCGCAGCAGACCTACCGGATCCGGCAAAAATTACCCAAATTCGTGAACCATGGATCAAGGGCGAGATTATCGTACCAAATGCATATGTCGGGGCGGTCATTCAGCTGATATCCAACAAGCGTGGCCTCCATAAAAACTTGAGCTACGTCGAAGATCGGGCAGTTGTGAGTTTTGAAGCGCCACTCGCTAATCTGTTAACAGATTTTTATGATCAACTAAAAAGCATCACAAGCGGTTACGGCTCGTTCAATTATGAGCTCGATGCATATCGGCCCGAAGATCTTGTCAAGGTTGACTTTTATGTGGCCGGTGAGCGCGTTGACGCACTGAGTCTGATGGTGCATCGGAGCGAAGCCAACACCTTAGGCCGTGAAACTGTTGCGAAATTAAAAGCGATCATTCCTCGGCAGAATTTCCAAGTAGCTTTGCAGGCTGCTATCGGTGCACGATTTATAGCCCGTGAAGACTTGAGCGCATATCGTAAAGATGTGACGACTGGCCTGTACGGAGGGGATGTGTCGCGCAAGAAAAAAGTGCTCGCAAAACAGGCTAAAGGCAAAAAACGTATGAAGCGTTTCGGAAAAGTTGACATACCTGCCGAGGCCTTCACGGTGCTTCTCAAACGTGATTAAAACAATGGAGCACTAAAAAAGACAGGAGGCATATGGCTTTATTCGCAGACATTTTTGAGATTGGCATACCGGATTTGCTCGTGATTTTTGCACTTGTGTTTTTGCTCTTCGGGGCAAGCAAGCTGCCTGAGTTTACGCGATATGTGCGGCCCATTTTTCGTAGACTAAAGAAGTTTACGACCGCCTCATCGAAAGCTGAAGATTCCCGACCAGGCACTATGTAATCATGGTGCGTTGATCGCTCATTTTTGTTAAATGTGTCCCTAGGTAGATTACAAAGTACGCCACAGCGCGGACAGGCTTAACATATGCCACGGCGTCTGTATGCGTTATAGTAGTGTGTATGTTTACTGCAGAATCACCGCTTGAACACTTGCATGAGTTTCAGGCAATTTTAAAGAATTACCGGCCAAGTCTTGAGATATTAGATTTATTACAGACAACCCAACTCGTGTTACTCGTGGCGCCTGCGGCCGCAGGACGGAACACTATTATCAGAAATCTCATTATGACGGGCAAGTATCGATTTCTTGTTTCCGACACAACTCGTCGACCTCGCATCAACAATGGCGTCCCAGAGCGCAATGGTGAGGAGTATTGGTTCAAGAGTGAGCAAGAGTTCTTGTATGGGCTTCGCAGCACAGCCTACATAGAGGCAGCAATTATCCATAGACAACAGGTCTCTGGTATTAGCCTACAAGAGCTACGTACTGCAGCAACAACGCGTCAGATTGCGATTACTGATGTAGACATACAAGGGTGCGATAGCATAAAAAGCTATAGCGACACAACAATCCCTGTCTTTATATTACCGCCCTCGTTCGACGAATGGATGCGTCGTCTAGATGGTCGAGGCCTGATGGATCCTACCGAAAAGCAGCGACGACTCATTAGTGCCGTAGAAGAAATTCAAGTTGCGCTGGATCGGTCGTATTTCAAGTTTATTATCAACTGGGATTTACGCAAAACAGTTGAAGAGTTGCACGAAAGCATCATCGCTCGGACATTTGCCGAAACAAAACAAGCAACCGCACGCGCCCATGCCGAACAACTACTCAATGATCTGACAAGGGTACTACGTTAAAAACTGGCAGTCTTTACATTTGAGTGCCAAAATGCTAGGCTTATAACAGTTATGACTGATCGTCAAACACGTATATTGTATGCACTTGTTGAGCAGTACGCCGAAGTCGCGGCACCTGTCGGTTCTATATTGTTGGCGCAAATGTTCGGTGTTTCAAGCGCAACTATACGAGCCGAGATGGTGCGTTTGGAAGAAATGGGCTTTATCGAACAGCCTCATACGAGCGCAGGTCGCATCCCAACCGACAAGGGCTACCGTTTTTATGTCAACAGCATACACGAGCAGCAAGAAGCTCGTGCACTACAGCCAACAACGGCAGATCGTAGCACGAAGGCACTCGATACTCGGGTTCGTAGCGCTGGCGTCAGTGAGCGAGCCATCAAATCGGCCGTGGACAGCCTGGTCGACCTGACGCACAACCTAGGCATTGCAACAATCGGCAATCAACTATATATGAGTGGTCTTTCGAACTTGTTTGGACAACCCGAGTTTACTAGTGGCAATACAGTACGCGAAGTCGCAACGCTACTCGACAATCTCGAGCCGTGGTTGCGCGAAGCTGCTCCACACGAGCCACTCAGTGTATATATTGGCCAAGAAAACCCAATCGGCAAGACCAGTGGCTGCACGCTGATCATCAGTAAATTCCGCAGTCCGTTTAGCGACAGTAGTTACATAGGAGTTGTTGGTCCGACGCGCCAAAGCTATCGACAAGTCATGGGCTTGGTGCGTCACGCTGGCGCCATGCTAGAAGAAGTATTATAGGAGACAGTATGCCAAAAACATCAAAGAAGCAACCTACCGAACGAGAAGCCGAACTGTTGGCTGACCTACAGCGCGTCCAGGCTGAATTCATCAACTACAAGCGTCGT
>CAYRPO010000019.1:7167-16742 GCA_964426305.1 uncultured Candidatus Saccharibacteria bacterium | reverse complement strand
ATGAAACCCTCGCGCCATGCCACTTCTTCTGGGCAACCAATCTTGAGTCCTGTGCGCTTTTCGATGACTCGGATGTACTCACCAGCATCATTCATGGATTCGAATGTTCCCGTGTCGAGCCAAGCAGATCCGCGGTCCATGATCTGAACTTTCAGTTTATCCTTTTTCAAGTATTCTTCGTTCACTGTTGTGATCTCGAGTTCTCCACGGTCACTTGGCTGTATATTTTTCGCCACATCGATAACAGAGTTGTCATAAAAATATAGTCCCACGACGGCATAATCGGACTTAGGTGTCGTTGGTTTTTCTTCGATCGATATTGCCTTGTGCCGGTCGTCAAATTCTACTACGCCATATCGTTCCGGATCAGATACTTGATACGCGAAGACGATACCACCGTCAGGGTTTGTGCACTCACGAAGGCTGTCACCAAAGCCATTACCATAAAAAATATTGTCACCCAATATGAGCGCAACTTTGTCTTTACCTATGAACTCCTCACCGATAATAAACGCTTGAGCGAGGCCATCTGGAGATGGCTGAGCAGCATACTGTAGCCTAATGCCCCAGTCGGAACCATCACCCAGGAGTCGCTGAAACTGTGGTTGATCATCGGGGGTAGTGATGATCAGGATGTCTCGAATGCCAGCCATCATAAGTGTACTGAGTGGATAATACACCATGGGTTTGTCATAGATTGGCATAAGTTGCTTCGAGATGCCTTTTGTGATGGGGTAGAGTCGCGTGCCAGAGCCTCCGGCCAGAATAATACCTTTCATGGATGTCCTCGGTTTATCTAGTTATTGTATCAGAGAAACAGATTACGAACATTGTCTAGCGAGCCGTTTCGTCAGCAATGTATGTTCTGAGGTCATCTTGCCAGTTGCGTAAGTGTAGGCCAGTTGCTTTGATCTTACTAAGGTCCATGGTGCTTTGAAATGGGCGTGGTGAGGCTTCGGGCTTGTCTTTGAAATAGTCAGCCGTGGAAATACCAGTGACCGTGAGGTCATCGCGCTTCATGGTCGCGAATATGTTACGAGTTATGTCTGCCCAGCTTGCAGGCTGGCCGTCGTTGCTTACATTGTACGTGCCATAGGCTGCTTTTGTGGAAACAAGGTGATCAATGGCGTCAACAAGTGTTGGTGTAAAGGTGAGGCGGCCGATTTGATCATCTACCACTGATGGTGATATATCTCGGTTAGCGAGATTCATCATAGTACGAACAAAGTTATTGCCGTCGCCAATTACCCAGCTTGTGCGTAGGATATAGTGTTTTGGTACGGTGCCAACCACGATGTCTCCGGCGGCTTTTGTTTGGGCATAGACTCCCAACGGGCTGAATGGTTCATCTTCTGTGTGAGGCTTCTTCGTGCCGTCAAAAACATACTCACTCGAAATATGCACAAGTGTTAGTTTATGTGTTTGGGCGACTTTTGCTAGGTACGATACGGCTATGGCGTTGATCTGCCATGCTAGCACACGTCCTTCTGGGGCCTCAGCACCATCTACATTTGTGTAAGCAGCGGCATTTAAGATGATATCTACGCTTGACCAGTCAAATTCGTTTACAGACTGTTTGTTTGTGATGTCTAGCTCGTCGCGGTCTACCTGTGTGGCTTCTGGGTATTTTAGGCTGAGCGCTTTGCCAAGTTGACCGTTAGCACCGATGATAATGATTCTTTTTTGATTCATCTACAGTATCTCCATGGGTGTAACGTCTTTGAGCAGTGGGTGTTTTTGGTCGCGGTCGTTGATGATTGATTTGTCGAGCGTAATTGGCCATTGTACATCAATGTGGGGGTCGGCGAGATTCACGAAGCAATATTTCTCGTAGTTGTCGGCACTCCAGTGAGCATTGACACTGTACAGGTAGTATGTGTCTGGTTCGAGCGTTTGAAATGAGTTGGCAACGCCTTGCGGCAGGAATACGGCGGTGTTTGGCGTAATCTCGAACGTTTCTACTTGCCCAAATGTGTCACCTTTACGCAAATCAATCCATGCGCCAAAAACTCGCCCTTTGATGACCGTGATGTATTTGTCCCACGGTTCAGCGTGAAATCCGCGTGTCACTCCGGCTTCTTTGTTATATGACAGACTGTTTTGCACGACATTGAATGACTGTGGTATACCGGCAGCAACCAACTTAGCCTTTTGGTACTTTTCTTGAAAAAAACCTCGAGCATCGTCGACCTGCGAAACATCAAAAAATATGAGTCCTGGTATAGACGTTGTGTGTGGGGTGAACTCTGTCGTTGCTAAGTTTGCCATACTCGTTTACTGGCCTTTCTCGGCGTAGGCCGCCTCGATTTTAGCTTTCTCGGCTTTCCACCAATCTTCGTTGGCGGTGTACCAATCGATGGTCGCTTGCAGTCCCTGGCGTAGGTTGGTGTATTTGGGGGTCCAGCCGAGTTCGGTTCGTAGCTTTGTGCTGTCGATAGCATAGCGCATGTCGTGGCCAGGGCGGTCGTTGACGTGCTCGTACCAGTCTTTTGGCTTGCCCATGAGCTCTAGCAAGGTCTCAAAAACATACTTATTGTTTTGCTCGCCATCCGCACCAATCAGGTACAGTTCGCCCTGCCGACCTTTTTCCAAGATTGTATGTACTGCGGCATTGTGGTCGTCCACATGGATCCAATCTCGAACCTGTTCGCCAGTGCCATAGAGCTTTGGCTTAATACCTGTCAAGATATTGGTAATTTGACGGGGAATCATCTTCTCTATGTGCTGCATAGGACCGTAGTTGTTTGAGCAGTTCGACAGAGTCGCCTTGATACCGAAGCTGCGAACCCAGGCTTTGACTAGTAAATCAGATCCGGCCTTGGTGCTCGAGTAGGGGCTAGAGGCATTGTACGGTGTTGTTTCGGTAAATTTTGCCGGGTCGTCAAGCTCTAGATCGCCATAGACTTCGTCGGTGCTAATGTGATGTAGGCGCTTGCCGTGCTTGCGGACGGCTTCAAGTATGGTGGCGGTGCCAACAAGGTTTGTGTTGATGAACGGCCAAGGATCTCGCAACGAGTTGTCGTTATGCGATTCTGCGGCAAAGTGCACGACTATGTCACAGGCACCAACAAGCTCGTCCATAAGATCTTTGTCGCAAATATCACCGGTGACAAAGTCGATTTTGTCTAGTACTGATTCCAGATTGTCCGGATTACCGGCATAGGTGAGTTTGTCAACGACGGTTATGGTGTATTCGGGATGATGTCGTAAGGTGTAATGCACAAAGTTTGCCCCGATAAACCCCGCGCCACCTGTGATAAGTAAATGCTTCATGTAACTATTGTATACGTATTGGGCTGTGGCGTTTGTTGTGCAATCGGGTGGTTAGCGATTGAGCAAAAAACACAACAGTACAAAAGGTATGTAAGTGTTTTTATGGCGGGTGCTATGATAAGCGCATGATTGTCGTAATAATTGCCGGGGGGTCTGGTACGCGACTGTGGCCGTTGAGCACCAAGGACTACCCAAAACATCTGTTAAGTCTGACAAACGAAAAGAGCTTATTACAAAACACCGTTGATCGGGTGCAGCGGTTGGCAAAGATTGACCACATATTTGTCATAACAGATGCATCGCACTCCGAGCATGTCGTAAACCAGCTCGATGGCCTGCCCAAAGAAAATATTCTTGTTGAGCCTGGCCGGAGAGGTACTGCGAGTTGTGCCCTTATGGGGCTCTGTCATATTCAGAAAATGGATTTGCCAAGGGATGAACCAATTATTTTCTTATGGGCAGATCATCTTATACGGGACAATGAGGGGTTTGCTGCGTCAATTTTGCGGGCTGGTGAGCTGAGTAAGGGCGAAAAACGCCTTGTATTTATAGGTGTTGAGCCAAATCAGCCAGCGACTAGTTTTGGATACATGCAAAAAGCCGAACAGGTTGAAGGTTGGTTTAACACATTTTATCTTCGGCAGTTCAAAGAAAAGCCGGACAAGAAAACCGCTGAAAAGTATTTTTATGGCGGTGATTACTTGTGGAATACGGGGTATTTGGTCGGTAGTCTAGACACTTTTGAACGAACGATGTCTGCGGTTGCTCCGGGCCTGCAAAAATCGTACGAAAGACTAAAAAAGTCTTCGGATTTTGAAAAAACATACCTGGACTTACCGAACGAGACAATTGACACTGCGCTGTCAGAAAATGTAAAAAATGGGTTAGTTATACCTGGTACATTTGACTGGGTAGATGTAGGTAGTTTTGGTGATTTGCATTCGGTAAGTAGCACCGACGAAGACGGAAATCATCTGTGGGGTGACGGTATAGAGATAGAAAACACGACGAACAGCTACATTCGCAACGAAGACGTTGAGCCAGTGGCGGTGATAGGGCTCGATAACATCGTGGTAGTGAATACGCCGAACGGCGTGTTAGTTGCGAACAAAAATTATTCCCAAAAAGTTGGCGACATAGCAAAACGTATTCAAAAGTAGTGCCCAAACGAACGAGAGAAGGAGGCGATATGCAAAATGTACTTGATGAGATCTTCAAAGCCTATGACATTCGAGGAAAGGTTGGTTCACAGCTTACAGTCGATTTGCTAGAGGAGATTGGTAAGGCTTTTGCTGATTGGTTACCCCAGGATGGCCCCGTGGCGGTTGGTCACGATATGCGTCCTGACAGTAAGGCATTTGCCGAGGCGCTCATGAAAGGTGTCACCGCTCAGGGTCGTGATGTTGTCGACATAGGCATGGTTGCCACAGACATGATCTATTTTGCGGTTGGTTCAACTGGTATTGCTGGAGGTGCGGTTGTTACCGCCAGTCATAATCCGGGTGAGTATAACGGCATTAAGCTTTGTAGAGAAGACGCCAAGCCCATAGGCGACAGTAGCGGACTCTTCGAGATTAGAGACGCAATCAAAAACAACAGCTATAAGCCGTCTGCTTCGGTGGGTGTTATAACGCAGAGCGATGTCACAGAAGGTTGGTTGGAGCACGTGTTGTCGTTTGTTGACGTCGCAAAACTGAAGCCAATCAATATTGCGGTTGACGCCGGAAATGGGATGGCCGGCGTAGTATTTGCGGAGCTAGAGCCATATGTTCCTTGGAATGTCACCGAGATGTATTTTGAACCAGACGGTACGTTTCCGAATCACGAAGCCAATCCGGTAAAATTCGAGACACTGAAAGATGTAATGGCCGTCATAACACAGAACAAGCTCGATGGCGGCATAGCATTCGACGGCGACGGTGACAGGGCGTTGCTTGTCGACGAGACGGGAGAGGTCATAACCGGTGGCGTGATGTCGGCACTGCTGGCCGAATATTTCTTGCACAAGCATCCAGGGTCAACAATTGTATACGATGTACGCAATAGCAAAGTTGTACCAGAGGTGGTTGAAGAGCGGGGCGGTATTCCGCTTCGCGTGAAAGTTGGACACAGCAACATTAAACAGGCAATGCGCGAGTCGAATGCACCATTTGGCTGCGAGGCTACAGGACACTTTTATTTTAGAGACAATTGGTTCGCTGACTCGGGTTTGTTAGCCGCGGTAGTCGCATTGTATGTCGCGACAATCACCGAGCAAAAACTCTCTGCCATTCGAAAAAAATACACACGCTACGCTGTAATTCCAGAGATCAACTTCGAGGTAGAAGATAAGGCCGGAGCGGTAAAAGCAATTGGAAGCGCGTTTGCAGACGCCAAAAGCGATACCCTGGACGGTATTACTCTTACATTTTCCAGTGGTGCATGGCTAAACGTCAGGACGAGCAATACAGAACCGCTGTTGCGTCTGAATGCCGAGGCGCCTACACAAACCGAGCTCGACGATATTGTTCGACGCGTCAAGGAGCTACTGTAGGCAAAGGTTTTGGCCGGATAGATTGAATTCGCAGTCGCCGGATTTGTTGAGAATTATGACTTTTTTGACGGTAGGAAATTGCAACAGTGTTGCCTTTATGCTGGATTCGGCTTGGCCGTCGGACACCGAGCCGACATGATCGAAGGTTTTGCAGAATTGCAGTGTAGCAACTTGGTCCTTTATGGTGATCGTAAAGTCGGCACCACCGCATGAGCTGGCGTCGTCGCGTAGGCGTACGTAGCTAAAAAAGCCTTGGGTTTTTTCGGATTCGGTCGGACCTTTTAGCAGTTCGGTGATCGAAAATTTTGCCACGCCAGCATTTGGTGACGTGCGAGCTACGGCAAAGGTTTTCGACGGGTCGTCGTCTGAAGCGGTATGTTTTGAAAAATACACCGACACAGGGTAGGTTTTTGGTGTCTCAGTTTGGGTTTTTTCGGATTCGGTATTTTGCGTATTCTGTGTTTGGGTGGTTTGCGTTTGAGTTGTGTCTGTTTTGTCTTTGCTCGACCGATAAACGTATACACCGGTGATCGCTGCAGACACGAGCAATGCGCCAAGTGCGATTAACAATAACTTACGCACAACAAACCTCCAAAAGACAATTATATCTTTCTACTCTCATTATACGCCGAATAGCCAAGTGATGAGGGTTGGTAGCTTGAGGGAGGTATGTCATAGCAGTTGGAATGATATACTACCACTATGAAAATCATAGACAAGATTACAGTCTCCGAACTGACCGACATGGCAGCACGCAAGCCGATTTATGGGGAATTAACCTGTATCCAGAAAAGTTCGGGAATGATGATTTTATAGAATTTGCCGCGCGCAACAGCAGATAGGCTTATTCTACAGTGACGCTTTTGGCGAGGTTGCGGGGTTTGTCGATGTCGTGGCCAAGTTCTAAGGCGGCATAATACGCAAACAGTTGCACAACAATGGCCTCGAGCACAGGCAAGAGTTGGTCGAGAACGCTTGGTACTTCTATGACGTGATCGACCAGTGGTGCGACCTTGTTGCTGTGGTGTGCGGTCGTAACGGCAATGATTGGTCCGCTACGGGCACGAATTTCTTGCAGATTCGACAAAGATTTCTCGAGTAGTGTGCTGCCAGCAGTGAGTGCCAGGGTTGGAAACGATTGGTCGATGAGTGCCAGTGGGCCGTGTTTCATCTCTCCGGCGGCGTAGCCCTCGGCATGAATGTAACTAATTTCTTTGAGTTTGAGCGCGCCTTCAAGGGCAAGTGGATATTCGTAGCCACGGCCGACGAACAAAAAGTCACGACACGTGGCATAGTCTTTGGCAATTTCATGGATCTGTTGCTGTAACAGCAACGTTTGCTCGGCTTTTTTGGGCAGATGTGCCAGTTCGGTGAGCAGTGGCTTGTAAAGTGGTGATTTGCCTTTGCTGAGCCACAATGCCATGAGGGTCAGTACCGAAACCTGGCCTAAGAAGGCTTTGGTGCTGGCAACCGATATCTCTGGCCCAGCATGACAATACACGCCAGCGTCGGTGATGCGCGCGATGGTACTGCCAGGCGCATTGACAATACCGAGGCGCAATATGCCTTGGTTCTCAACTTTTTTTAGCGCGGCAATGGTGTCAGCGGTTTCGCCAGACTGAGATATAGCGAGTAGGGCGGTATTTGGTCCAAGCGGTTCGCTGCGGTATTTGAACTCACTTGCCTGCTGTACTTCTACCGGAATTCCGGCCAACTCCTCGATAAGGTATTCGCCAACCAACCCAGCGTAAAATGAGGTACCACAGGCGACAATGATGATACGGTCGATTGCTTTTAGCTGATTTGCCACCGACTCAAGACCGCCAAGTTTTACATCGTTTGTCTCGAGTTTAATGCGGCCGAGTATAGCATTCTGAATTGTCTGTGGCGCTTCGTGGATCTCTTTCAGCATGTAATGGGCATAGCCAGCCATAGATGTGGCAATGTCCTCCAGAATGATGTCTTCTTCGTCCTTGTTAACCACGGTACCTTGCTTAAAATTCTTGATTTTGTAGGTACGTCGTTCAACGATTGCCAGCTCGTAATCATCCATGTAGACCAGTTTTTTGGCAGCATCTGCCACGGCCGATGCGTCGGACCCGACCATGTTGGCATCTTCACCGACGCCGATTACAAGCGGGCTCGACAGCTTTGCGGCGTAGATCTTGGTTGGCTCGTGTTTTGTGGTCATGACAATCGCATAGGCGCCGTCCAGATCACTTACGGCCAGTTCAAACGCTTTGTCCATGTCGCCCCACTTGTTGAAATAGTAGTCGATCAGGTGTGGTACGACTTCGGTGTCGGTGTGCGACACAAAGTTATAGCCAGCCTTTTCTAGGAGTTGGCGTATGTCACTATGATTTTCGATGATGCCATTGTGCGCTACAAAAATTGTGTGCGTACTGTTGTGATGCGGGTGAGCGTTGAGTTTTGTTGGGGCGCCATGTGTCGCCCAGCGGGTATGTCCGATTGCGATATTTGGCTTACTGGCGCGAAGGCCAGCTAGTTCGGCTTCTAGTGCCTCGACACGGCCAACCTGCTTGACGCTATGAAAGATGTTGTCCGTGCAAAAAGCAACACCAGCAGAATCGTAGCCTCGGTACTCTAAATTGCGCAGACCAGCTAGTACTGGTTCAAGCGCGTTACCCCTGCCAACATAGCCTACAATGCCGCACATAATTACATTGTATCCCGTTTAATTGGCAGCGAGTCAACGTATGTCGAAATTTTTTTCGAGAACCGAGAACAGTCAAACTGCTCGGCGGTTTTTCGCAGTGTTTCGGGCTTGAAGCCGCCTGGCTGAAAACCCTGAAGGGCTTTTGCCAAAGAGTCGCTTGTTTGTTTGTCGAAAAACACGCCCGTTTTACCTTCTGTTACATAATCGAGTGCACCACCGGCTTTATAAGCAATTACCGGTGTGCCTGATGCAAGTGCCTCGACTGGGGTAATGCCAAAATCTTCGTAACTCGCGAACACAAAGCCTTCGGCCTTGCCTAACGCTTTGGCGATGTCGGTGTCACTGGCATTGTCGACAAACTGCACCAACGGTCCGGCTAATTGCTGGAGCTTCGACAGTTCCGGTCCCTTGCCAATAATTGTCAGAGGTATTTCGAGCGTTGCGCATGCCTCGACAATGAGATCGACACGTTTCATGGGTGCGAGGCGGCCCACCGTAATCAAGCCGCGTCGTTCGCCCGTCTGAACAGTGAAACGACTTGTGTCGACTGGAGGATGAATCACCACCGATTCTCGCTTGTAGTACTTTTTTATGTCCGATTGAATATGTGTACTGTTGGCAATGAAGTAGTCGACGCTTTGAGCTGCTGCATAGTCGAGCTTGCGCAGCGGGCTTGCCAATACCTTTAGCCCAAGGCGAGCAACAGAGTTGAAAATGCCAAATCCTGGTCGCTCCATGTAGCGGTCGTAGTGCCGCCATAGGTAGTGCACAGGGGTGTGACTGTAGTTTATGTGTGTGGTATGTACTGAACGACGAGCGGCTTTTGCCATACCATTGCCGCTACTGCTGATGATGATGTCGTAAGCGCGCAAGTCTAACGAGCGGAACCACAGATACTGCAAAAGCGGTAAAAATTTGCGATATTTGCCGAAGTGCTGCAAGTATCCAGTAACTACCTTGCCATCGAGCTTTTCGCGCCAGGCGGTCGTGCAATACGATGTGTAGATTGGTGCGTCTGGGTACAGTTTGTGTAACTCCACGACAACGCGCTCAGCTCCGCCGCCGACTAACCAATCATGCACAATCACCACC
>CAYRPO010000019.1:3292-7067 GCA_964426305.1 uncultured Candidatus Saccharibacteria bacterium | reverse complement strand
ACTTTGCGCCGCGTCCGCCGAGTACATCGATTACGGTGCGAAAGAGAATTTTGATGTCCAACCAGAATGTCCAGTTCTGGACATAATACAGGTCCAGTGCTCGTCGCTCTTCGAATCCAATATCTCGCCGGCCGGATGTCTGTGCGAGGCCAGTTAATCCCGATTTGACACTTAAGAGCAGGTTTTTAAATGGGTAATTCGCTAGTTCTCGAGGCACAAGGGCTCGTGGTCCAACTAAACTAATATCGCCTTTGAGTATGTTAAACAATTGCGGTAATTCGTCTAGGCTAGTTCTGCGCAAAAAACGGCCAACGGATGTAATGCGGGGATCTTTTTCTAAAAAATCACCATTGGCACGATATATCTTGGCAAGCTGTGGTTTACCCATTTTGGCGAATGCGTCCTCTGGGTCAAGACCATTGTAGGCCATGCGGTTGGTGCGAAACTTGTAAATGTTAAAACTAGTTTCGAACCGACTGAGACGTTTCTGTTTGAATATGATTGGCCCCCAGTCGCTCAAACACACAACCAGGCCGATGATGATAAATAAAGGCGACAGTATAGTGATGGCCGTGAAGGATGCTGCAATGTCAAACAGACGCTTAGCTATGCGTCCCCAGCCAGTGAGAGCGGTCTGGTGCACAGACACGACAGGAAGGCCCTGAAACAGCTCTACCTCGATATTGTTACTCAAGATACCGTCGTGCGCTGGAACAAACTTGAATGAGCAGTGTGCGGCATGGGCGGCTGCAAGCGCTCGTTCGGTGAGTCTGTTTTCACTAGTCTTGCCTACGACCACAACGGTATGTGCATCGATTTCGTTTAGTGTTTCAAGTGCTTCGCTCGCGTTGGCATAAAAACGTCCATGGAACTGCTTCGGCCTGGTATCGCTTGCAAGCGCGACAACTTCATAGCCAGTTTGTCCTGGCTTGTCCATATTGCTGAGCAATCGTAGTGCGTTTTCTCCGGAGCCAATCACTAGTACCCTGTTGACGCCAACTCCATAGTGCCAAGCAACCATGCGAATCATGCGCAAAATTGTGCGCTCTAGTAGCAAGAAAAGAAACCCAAGAATCACACCATATACCGGTACGAGTCGTGCGGGAAAAATTGGTGTCTCCGAGGCAAAATCGTATGTTATCACTGTCATAATACCCAATACACTACCCACGAACAGTGCACCAACTTCTCGCCAGCGGTATTCATACACACTCCGTCGGTATAACCCGAGCAGTCCAAATATAATGATCCAAATTGGCGCCAACAGTATCCAAATTTTCAGATATTGACTAGCGGGGATTTGCTCAAGGATTGGGCGCGAGTCAAGAGAGACGCGCAAAATATATGCCGCAACGAAAGCAGCAAGAAGCGCAAAAAAGTCGCCAACTATCAGTAAAAAGGCATATGCGACCGAAGCGTTGTTTTTCATAGTATAAGCAATACCTGATTACCTATTATACGCGCATTTTACCCACAGAGGTGGCTTTTGTTGTGGTGACAACACTTGTGGCGCCCAACGCAATACCAACCCACAGCCAGACATAGACGTTGTTGATGTATGTACCATAAAAAAAGAACTGTACAGCGTACGCAACGAGGCGCCCAGCGCCCATAGTCGACTCAAGCGAGGCATTTTGCAAAAGACCGCGCAGAGCGCTGCCGAATATAATGAGTAATGCAATAAACCCTACCAAGCCCAGCTCTACCAAAATGAGCACATAAAAGATGTACACCGTTAGGTTGTTGGGTGCACTTGATTGTATATGATGCACAACGTATGGGCCGAGATTGCCAAGGCCGACGCCAAAGATCATCGTCATAGGGTTCGATCGCCACGCCTGAAGCGCAAGGGATGCGGCGCTGGTTCGCTCTTGGCTGGATGCCTCGATGAGGCCAGGGCTTACAAATGTATCACCCTCTGTAGATGCACTGTCTCGTGTGGGCGCATTAGACTTTTCTGGTAGGTCAATCCTGCCAAGCGTAAGGTGCTCTATGATACTGTCGGTAGTTTCGTATGCAATATTCGGCGAATTGGCATGTCGTGCGGTTGCCGACGCTACTAGTAGGCCAAGTGACGCCACGATGCTCATAAAAACCACCACATACACAAGCGTCAGCTGTCGCCACGTGACATACTGTTTCATGAGGAGTTTTACGCCAACTGCAAACAGGCTTAGCGCAAGGGCCACATATGCCCCGCGAGAGAATGTGAGGCCAATAGTCATGATTGTAGCTATAAAAGATATCCATGCCAAGCGTGTTGGTTTTTGAAACACGACATAGAGGGCTGTATATACAAACGGCAACATAGCGTTGGCAAAGAACTGGGGTTCTGCTGCAAATCCGTTGACGCGCGGAAAACCAAAGACATCGGCTAGGCAGCCGCTACATAAGACACCAAGCGTTGCGTCGGTGAGGGTAAATATGACAAGCTGTGCGAGCGCCAAGGCGCCATACGCAACTCCTGCAACTAACATATACTGCATGCCTTTTTTCCAGTACCGTTGTGTCAGCTCGTGCTGAACGTACCACCATGCCGAAAACACCACTGCAACAAGTAGGGCAACCGACGCAGCGAGTAGAAGGCTACGGGATTTGTACAAAGACCAGCTAACACTTGCGACTCCCAAAGTACTTAATGCAATGAGTGCATACGCCGCAATTGTATGCTGCTGTGTAAAAAAATCTTTGCGGTTACGCCAAGCCGGTATCGCACAATACCCCACAAACGCAACAGCCAGCACCTGATAGAGACCAATTCGGAAAGATGGGAAGTTAAACAAAGGCAATGCCCAGCTCGGGTATTTCGATAGCGGTGCTAGGACAAGGAGGGCAATAAAAAGCCCAAAACGAATACGCGGCGCAGAAATAGTCATGCACTTATTGTACGATGCATATCGTTTGTGGCAATGTGCTACTATGTTAAGAGTAATAATCTATACAAAAAACGAACAGAGCGCACATGGCAAAAAAACGACACACAAAAACGCACAAGCTGATGACTCAGATAGCAGAATACATCGTAGCGGGTGGTGCTTGGTTTTGGAGTGGGTATGTAATCATTGTCTTTTTGGATGACAAGATTCCGTTGTTTTGGGCGAACTTTATAGGTAATCTTGTAGGCCTCAGTATTAATTTTTTGCTGGAACGTTACTGGGTTTTTCGTACCAAGTCAGCTGCGAGTCTCACGACTGCTACATGGCGATACGTGGTCTATACGGCCTTCAATGCCTTTTTGTTAAACTATTTGATCCTACAAGTGCTGAAAAATATTGGCATTGATCCGGCGATTGGGCAGTTTGTGGCGGCCGCATTCTTTACTGTGTGGAACTTTTTCTGGTACCGAGCATGGGTATTTAAAGGAGCGGAAAAACCAAAAAGGACAAGACATCATGCCTGAGACAACGACGCCACCAACGGTGCGACCGACAAAAAAACAACAACAGCTACTTGCATATATACGTGAGTTTATTGCTGAGCATGGCTATAGTCCTTGCTATCGCGAGATTATGAGAGGCTGCAGCTATACGTCGGTTGCAACGGTGGCATTGCATGTAAATAGCCTTATCGAACGTGGCCACTTACGAAAACGTGATCGTTCAGCGAGGTCACTTGAGATCGTGACGAGTGCACATGAAGCACCGGCTGCATTGGTGCGCATTATGGAGGCCGAAGAAAAATGGCTAGTTGATCACATCGAGGCTCGGTTTGCACTGTCAGAAGTCAAGGACACCATAAGCCAGGCAGAATTAGATGCATTGTATGTGCTTGTTGG
>CAYRPO010000019.1:0-3192 GCA_964426305.1 uncultured Candidatus Saccharibacteria bacterium | reverse complement strand
AAGTCAAGGACACCATAAGCCAGGCAGAATTAGATGCATTGTATGTGCTTGTTGGGGCTCTCCGTGTCCTGGGGCTTGATGGCGCTGCCCAGAGCTTTATTGGTCGGCTGACGCCCTTGAAAGTCAAGGTTGTTTCCTAAGAATGCCGATGTGCTGCTCGACTCGCAGGAAGTGACCATCGGGGTGGGTTGCCATAAAATCGCGCACTGCACGTTTTGCTCCTGGCAGTGTTATTCGTCCATAATCATGCACGAGCACAAAGCCGCCCGTGCATACATGTGGCCATACTAGTCGAAAGCTATCGGTGATTGATTGGTAAAAGTCACCGTCCAAAAATGCGAACGCGATATCGGCTGGCATATCATTGGTCTTGAGGTCACAAAACCAACCCTTGTGGATGACCGGTGGAGGTAGGTTATGTTTTATGAAGTTGTTTATGAGCACCTTTTTTGACGTTGCCAGCTCGCCGGCCTGAAAATTGACTCCAGCTGGGCTGCTGTCTTGCTCGGTTTTTGGGGGTAACCCTTCAAAAGAGTCATATACATGCAGCGTGCGATCATGCTCGGTTGCAATCTTTTGCAGATGAACTGATGTCGTACCGACATAGCAACCAAGCTCGACAATATCCCCAGGGGTATTTTGTTGTAATGCAAGCGAACAATACCGCAGCACAACCTCGAGCTCGGCAATCGTAATTTGGTCGGATATAAGTTTCTTAGTTGATGAGCGCATGCGTGCTGGCTGTACGTTCGCTCATACGAGCCTGCAGGTCGGCAAGCTGTTTGGCAGGGTCTACGATGTCGCGCAAAATGACATCTTTTTCTAGTTTCGGAATGGTGATGTATACGTCACCAAAGCCAAAACGCTTGCCCCAAAAACCCTGTACCATGCGGATCGAGATAATTGACTCGTAGCGATACAAAACCTGTGATGAACCCCACATGCCTGCTTTGAAGTGCACCATGATCGCCTCTGGGCCAATCTCGTAGCGATTACCTTTCCAGCTACCCCATTGTTTTAGAGAAGTGATTGCCCAGCCGCCTACGATAGCAAACCACGCAAGAACTTTAAAAACTTGTCCCTGATTTGGCGTCCAGCCAAACAGAAAATTCAAGACAAATGTACTAGCAAGTGCCAACAGTAGCGCCAAAATGCCACCCGTGATGATCTGTGCCCATAGCCCGTCTGAGCTCCGCTTGAGAAGAGTTGTTTCCATGACTCTAGTATAGGCCTTTTTGCCGACTTCGCAACAACAGGTTACGGGCTGAAACTATATGGCATCATACACCCAGTAAAATTGCTATATACCAGATACGGCCGTGTAGGGTGTATAGTGGCAACATAAAAGGAGACATGTGTATGTGGTTTGCTGATATTGAACAAACTTTGCTAGATGGTTCGAGCGAATACTTGTACTCGGATCCAACGCCTGTTACAACTAGTGCGAACGATGCAGGGGCTGCAGTTTTTGCAGGAATTATGATTTTTTACTTCTTAGTGATTTTTGTTTTTTCCATACTGTCGATCATTGCACTGTGGAGAATCTTTAGCAAGGCAGGCGAGGCTGGCTGGAAGTCGATCGTACCTTTTTATAACATTATTGTTTATCTGAAGGTTGTTGGTCGGCCCGGCTGGTGGC
The DNA here is from genome assembly GCA_964426305.1 of uncultured Candidatus Saccharibacteria bacterium. Lineage (GTDB taxonomy): Bacteria > Patescibacteriota > Saccharimonadia > Saccharimonadales > CAIOMD01 > CAYRPO01. The sequence continues at coordinate 1,553 of CAYRPO010000019.1, read as the reverse complement.
TACTGTTGTTGTTTGTTCCAATTGCTCAGCTCATAGTACTCATCATCACGGCGCTAGATTTGGCTAAGAGTTTTGGGCGTAGTGATTTGTTTGGAATCGTTGCGATCTTTCTGTTCGGGCCAATCGGGCATTTGATCATCGCGTTTAGCAAAGATACATATAAGGGTCCGGCTGGCCTTGGCGTTGGCGGTGGTACTGTGCCACCAGCTCAAACTCCTTTTCAGACAACAGTCTAAAACCTAGTGCATAGAAAAACCTCACATTCATCCGAGTGTGAGGTTTTTTGTTGAGCGAGTATGGTTATTGTTTTGGGGGTGTTGCGCCATATCCCCAAGCGGCAAGTTCTATTTCTTGCGTGGTCTTGAGCTGTGTACCAGCACCGATTGCCGACAAGACCGCTACTACCGTGATCCAGAGCCATGAATTACTTACAGCTCGACTAACGGCATGTAGCGAAAAGACTGCTGCGTCCATCTGATTAAACACCAATAAAATACCACCAACAATTGCCAAGGCTCCACCAATTGCCGTTACGACAATCAGGAAATACTTTGGCATATTGAAGACAATTGCTGCCATACCAAACAGCGCACCAATGACAAGCCCTATCAGGGTTGCGACAAAGCCATCACTTGATCCAAAGATCCCTACAAAGCTTGCGCCAAGCCAATACCCAACACTCGCACCCAGTAGTACAACTGCGAGGGCGAAGAAGAAGTATGCAAACAATGCAAAAATCAGTCCAACGACAATGCCCACAAAAATACCCAGAGTCGTTCCTACGAAACTCTCATTTGTAGCATTTGCGACTGCTCCAGCTCCAATAGTGAACCCCGCAAACAATCCCCATAGTGGTATAAGGAATCGTGCAAACTGGTAACCAGCAAAACATAACACCAGGCCCAAGCCCCCGGCGAGTAGCCCAAATAGTATATCCATACACTGCCTCCTTGTTATATATGAATCATAGTCTTTTCGCGTAGTTTTACAAGTGTTGACATCTGTAAGATTGTCAAGACTCGAAGTTACGGCGTGGGTTGGTATACTGTGACGGTATATGATTGACGGAAAAACAAACATAAGTTGTTTGCTAGCTGCGGTTTTGATGGTTTTTGGCTGCACGAACATCAGTACTTTTGGGCATGCAGGCCCAGAGCAAAAACACTATGCATCCAATACGGCGGCAAAAATCATTCGAGACGTTGTTTCAGATGGTCAGCCAACTATGCTGCCAGTCGCACCAGTAGTTGCTGTCCTGCCGGCTGTTATGCCTGTCGAACTACCGCCGCAGCCTAGCGACTACTGGCCGGCACGAAATGACATCGATTGCGCTACGCTAAAATGTGTTGCCCTGACGTTCGACGATGGTCCATCGCAGGCAACTCCCCGACTGCTTGATGTACTAAGGCAGTATGACGCAAAAGCAACTTTCTTTGTTGTAGGTAGCCGCGTGGGGTCATATGTAGACGTAGCTCAACGAATCATAGTCGAAGGGCATGAGATCGGCAATCATAGCTTTTCGCATCGCAACATGGCACAGCTTACAGGGCCAG
>CAYRPO010000018.1:15313-17059 GCA_964426305.1 uncultured Candidatus Saccharibacteria bacterium | reverse complement strand
GGGCTCGGTGAAAAAAACGTTGCAGCACTGCTCGAAGAGAAGCTCATTGAAGACACGGCTGATTTGTACAAACTGACATACGAACAGGTATTGGGGCTCGATCGGTTTGCCGACAAATCGGCCGAAAATCTGATTGCGGCAATCGCCGACAAAAAGAATCCACCTCTTGAGAAGTTTCTGTTTGCACTTGGTATTCGTCATGTGGGAACGCAGACAGCAATTGATCTTGCTCAGAACTTTCACACACTGGAAGGGCTTGCTGCTGCGAGCAGTGAGGATCTGGCCGGTGTTAACGGCGTAGGGGTCGTTGTGGCCGAAAGTATCGTGGCATGGTTCGCTGATCCACAGAACCAAGATTTGCTGGCCAAGTTTCGCGCAACAGGCGTGCGGCCGCTTGAGGCAATTAAGCAGACCGGTCCACTAGCCGGCAAGCGTTTTGTAATTACGGGCAGTCTGACTGGCATGAGCCGCGAGGCTGCTGCTGATCGAATACGAGCCTTGGGTGGCATTTTTCAGTCGAGTGTCGGCAAAGATACCGATTTTTTGGTTGCCGCGGGTAAGGTTGGGTCGAGTAAACTTGCAAAAGCTGAAAAATTTGGCACAAAAGTCATATCAGAAGCAGACCTGCTCCAGATGTTGTAGCGTGTGCTATGCTTAAGCTGAAATGCTAAAAAATAAAAATACACTGTACTGTTTTTCGCCGCCCGTCATGATAGCTACGTTTGCTGTAGAGACTGGGCTTGCGATGTATACGATCTGGAAGTACAGAACATGGATGTTGTCGCGGTTGGTTGTAGCGGTACTGGGCTGTTTGGCGATTTTTCAGCTCGCAGAATACATGGTATGCCAGGGCGCTTTGGGCATGAGCAGTATAGATTGGGCACGACTTGGATTCGTCTCACTTAGCTTCTTGCCACCACTTGGGTTTCATGTTGCTAGCGAACTAACTGGCAGACCCGTTGGTCGAAATGTACAGGCTGGTTATGTTTTGGCGGCCGTTTTCAGTAGTTATTTCTTGCTGAGCACGCAGGGTATCGGCGGCTCAATCTGTGCCGGCAATTATGTGATTTTTCACCTTGCGCCGCATGCCGTGAAGGCATTTACGCTGTATTATTACTCGTTCTTGGTGCTTGGATTGGTGCTATCTGTGAAATGGTCGCGTGCAGCAAAGGACCTACATACAGCCAGCGCGCTGAAGGGACTGGGGACTGGCTATGCAACATTTATGGTTCCTACTGTCGCTGCGAACATAGTCAATCCCTCGACTGTCGCTGGTGTTCCATCGATTATGTGTGGATTTGCAGTGACTTTAGCATTTGTGCTGGTATTTTGGGTTCTGCCGCAGCATGTACAGAGTCGAGCTGCACGGCAGAGTACTACTAGTCGTGCTCGCCGCAAGTCGGCAATTTGACAAAAGACTAGCATGAGCGCTATAACTAAGTGGTAAATATCGCGCGATCATGCGCGGCTTTCAAACAAACATTTCAAAAAAATCTTTCAAGAAGCCGCCGGGTGGGCTCGCGCGATTTTTGCATGTAGTTGAAATGCTAACCAAAAGACAGTATACTCATATCTGTTTTTGGGGACGATAGCTCAGTTGGCTAGCGGACGTGTCCGCGAGAAGTAATATTTGCGCCAGCGCTCGAGCCAACAGGATCTCGAAAGAACATTAGGTTGTGCAATGATAAGGCTTGGGGCTGTAGCTCAGTTGGCTAGAGCGCTTCCATGGCATGGAAGAGGTCCAGG
>CAYRPO010000018.1:11735-15213 GCA_964426305.1 uncultured Candidatus Saccharibacteria bacterium | reverse complement strand
TTGGGGCTGTAGCTCAGTTGGCTAGAGCGCTTCCATGGCATGGAAGAGGTCCAGGGTTCGAGTCCCTGTAGCTCCACCAAGAAAAAATCCCACATCTTATAGTGTGGGATTTTTTCTTGGCAAAAGACAGGTGCTAGCTGGGCTGGTATTCTGGATTTTTCGGGTACAATAGAGTGGAATGAAAACGTATATTCGGAAACAACTCGAAAAAATCTTTGCCGCTCAAATGCGACAAATTATAGCAAAGCATCAGCCTACGATCGTGGCGGTGACTGGTAGTGTTGGTAAGACCAGTGCAAAAATGGCGATTGCAACAATCCTGTCACGGGTATACAGAGTTCGTTGGCAAGATGGAAACTACAATACGCCGATTTCAGTGCCTTTTATCTTTTTAGATCGATCGCTTCCAAATATTTATAATCCCTTCGGTTGGCTTGCTGCGTGGTGGCATGGCAGAAGTTTGCTGCGTGGCCCGAAGCCATTTGACATCGTTGTAGTCGAGCTTGGTACCGATGCACCGGGCGACGTAGCATATTACGAACATCTGTTGCAGCCAGACATTGCGGTTGTAACGGCCGTTAGCGAAGAGCATATGGAGTTCTTTGCAGATCTTGACGCTGTTGCTGCCGAAGAATTGTCAGTACATAGCTACGCGAAGCGACTCATTGTGAATGCTGACGACATAGAGAAAGACTATTTGGAGAAATATCTACCCAAGGGCACACTTGTACGCACGTATGGTTTTGAACATGCGCAGTACAGGCTTGCGACACGGCGTTTGCAGCATGGGCTGCGAGTTGCGGTGCAGCTTGATGGTGGCGAAGTGGCTCAGGCGACAGTTCCGCTCATTGCGTCCCATAGCGCTAAGGCTGTTGCTGCAGCTGTTGCGGTTGCTGATCTGTTACACATGCCGACTGAAGAGATTGTCGCTGGTATGGAGGCCATAACAGCTCCTGCTGGTCGCATGCAGCTGTTGCATGGCAAATATGATACTGTACTGCTAGATGACACCTATAACGCTAGTCCATTGGCTGTTGTCGCGGCGCTCAAAACGCTGTATGAGCATCCTGCAAGGCATAAGATTGCCATACTGGGCCAAATGAACGAACTTGGAACACTTTCGGCGAATGCGCACAAACGCATTGGTCAGCTATGTGACCCCGAAAAACTCATGGCTGTTGTCACTATTGGCAAGGATGCAAATGCGTACCTTGCTGCGGCTGCTGAAAAGCGAGGCTGTAAGGTGATTCGGTGCGAAAGCCCGTATGCGGCAGGTGCCAGGGTAGAGCATATGCTTAAAAAAGATACAGTTGTCCTGGCGAAGGGGTCACAAAACGGTGTTTTTGCCGAAGAAGCTTTGAAACCGCTTCTTGACAATCCAAAAGACGAGGCCAAGCTTGTCCGCCAGTCGAAGGTCTGGATGTCGCGCAAACGTGCGCAGTTCTTGGACTGGACAAAAGATCCAACACCGACCGCGGGCTAAGTAAATATGACACGTTGGTGTGGTCAACAGATCTTTACTAGGCAGGAGTACTTTGAGTCAAATATAGTTGACCTGCTATGACACAGCATGAACTTACAGGGCCAATTCAGCATCATATACAGCGCGAGATTGTGCGCAAGTTGCTCTTGGTACCTTCTGCCCGTTTTCGCGACCTAAAACCCAAAGAGCTCGAGTCGAACTTGTTTATGTATCATCTCAAGCAGCTCATAAGTAATAGGTTTGTTTGTAAAACAGACGAAGGGTACGAGCTTACGTCTGCTGGCAAGGACTATGTCAACCGTGCAACGCTTGAAAACCTGAAACTTCGAGTACAGCCAAAACAAATCACAATTCTTATGGTACAGCGCGAAGATGGCAAGTGGCTACTGCTCGAACGGCTACACCAGCCTTTTTTGCATTTCAAAGGATTTCCCTCTGGAAAGATCCATTTTGGCGAGAGCTTGCAGCAGGCTGCTCAGCGAGAATTGCAGGAGAAAGCCAACATACGCGACGTTGCTTTGCAGCTTCGCGGTAATTTCATCATGCGGTTTGGGCAGGAAGGCTTTGTTACGAATCACATTAACGGCTATGTGTTTAGTGGCACGGTTCCGTGCGGTTTCGAGACTGTGCATCGAACAGACATGTTTTGTAGCTACTGGGGCGACGAGAGCGACCTGTTTGTTGCAAATAGCTTTAGTGGGCACAAGGAGCTGCTAAAGCTACTGAAAGACCACCAAAGCGGCGATCTGTTTCTAGAGCAACATGACTTTTTGTCGGATTATTGATTTTGTCGCTATAATAGTTTGCAATGATACACGTACGTGCCTTCGCATTACGATTGCTCCCCTAGGGGGACTTATTTTCTTCTCGCAAAAAATCAGCTTCACCAACTAACCAGGATTTTTCTATGAAACGATATGACCCAAAAACAATTGAACCCAAATGGCAGCAGGCATGGGCCGACTCAAAGATCTACGAAGTACGCGAAGATCCAGACATGGAAAAACAATATGTACTTGCCATGTTCCCGTACCCAAGTGGTGCCGGTCTTCACGTCGGACATGTACGTAACTACTCGATCACCGATACCATTGCCCGCTTTCAGCGGCAGCAAGGCAAAAATGTTTTAAGTACGATCGGCTGGGATGCATTTGGCTTGCCGGCCGAAAACTATGCAATCAAGACAGGGGTCAAGCCACAGGACAGTACCGCAGCAAACATTGCAAACTTTAAGACACAGCTGCAAAAAGTTGGCATGAGCTTTGACTGGACACGCGAGATCAACACTACAGACCCGAGCTATTACAAATGGACACAGTGGATTTTTACGCAATTATTCGACAAAGGGCTGGCGTATCAACAAGAAAGTCTGCAGTGGTGGTGCCCAACCGACAAGACGGTGCTAGCCAACGAGCAAGTAGAAGGCGGCAAATGCTGGCGTTGCGGTAACGAAGTCGAGAAGAAAGCCTTAAAACAATGGTTCTTCAAGATTACCGACTATGCCGATCAACTGCTCGACGGTATTGATGATCTGATATGGCCAGAAAAGATCAAAACGATGCAAAAGAATTGGATCGGTCGCAGCAAGGGTGCCGAGATTGACTTTCCTGTTGCCGGCAAAAAAGATGTGATCAAAGTCTTCACGACACGCCCTGATACAATCTTTGGTGCGACATTTTTGGTGCTGGCTCCTGAGCACCAATTGGTTGATGCGCTTACAACGGATGCCTATAAAAATGAAGTCGCAGTATACAAAAAAGCTACGCTTGCCAAGAGCGACGTTGACCGCATGGATACAAGCCGCGAAAAAACAGGCGTATTTACTGGCTCGTATGCCACGAATCCATTAAATGATGAAAAAATTCCTGTTTGGATTGCCGATTACGTCCTGACTGGCTATGGTACTGGCGCAATCATGGCTGTGCCAGCACACGACGAACGTGACTACGAATTTGCCACCAAATTCAACCTGCCCATTGTGGAAGTTGTTGCGCC
>CAYRPO010000018.1:4121-11635 GCA_964426305.1 uncultured Candidatus Saccharibacteria bacterium | reverse complement strand
TGCGCGTGAGCAGATTGTTCTTGAGCTTGAGAAGCAGGGCATTGGCAACGAAAAAGTGCAATACCGCATGCGTGACTGGCTCATTAGTCGACAGCGGTACTGGGGCGCGCCAATTCCGATCATACACTGTGAAAAAGACGGTCCAGTTGCTGTGCCCGAGAAAGATCTACCTGTTGTACTGCCCGACGTAGAGAGTTACATACCAAAAGGTGACGGTAGTATTTCGGTGCTGGCAAGCATTGACGCTTGGGTAAATACAAAATGCCCGACATGTGGTGGTCCTGCAAAACGCGAAACCGACACTATGGATGGCTATGCATGTAGTAGCTGGTACTTCTTACGCTACAACGATGCGCGAAACGAACGACAAGCTTGGGATCCTGCCAAAGCTAACTACTGGATGCCAATCGACTACTATTGTGGCGGTGATCATGCCGTATCGCACTTACTGTACAGCCGTTTTTGGATGTATTTCTTTGCCGACCAAGGGTTAATTGATCCACATAAAAAAGAACCTGCCATCCGTTTGGTGTACAACGGCTACATAAATGCACATGACGGTCAAAAGATGAGCAAGAGTAAGGGTAACACGGTTGATCCGCTCGAACTGATCGAGCAAGGGTACGGTGCAGATGCTTTGCGCTTGTATGAGCTGTTCATTGCACCGTACGAGCTTGATGCTGCATGGGACCCACGTGGTATTGCCGGCACATACCGCTTTTTGCAGCGTGTCTGGACATTGACACAGCGCTTTGTTGTGGCTACAGAGACAGAGGGTTCGACGGTAACAGTGCAGCGTTCCGCGCATAAGGCAATTAAAAAAGTCTCTGGAGCGCTACACGACCTCAGCTTTAACACTGCAATTGCCGGGCTTATGGAGTATACAAACGAGCTTTACAAGCTGGAGACAAACGATGATTTTGCGCCAGACGAATCATGGCGCCATGCGCTGGAATCGCTCATACAGCTGGTGGCACCGTTTGCACCACACATTGCTGAAGAATTGTGGGCCGACTTGGGGCACGAAGGTTCTGTGCATGTCAGTGGTTGGCCAATGCACGACGAGACGTATCTGACATCGAACACGGTGTCGATTGCTATACAGGTAAACGGCAAGCTACGCGGTGAGGTGCAGGTGGCGAGTGATGCCTCGCAAGATGACATCGAAAAAGACGCCAGAAAGCTGCCAAATGTTGACAGCTACCTACAGGGGAACATTGTGAAAGTGATATATATCCCTGGCAAGATTATTAATTTTGTTGTGCGCTAGAGCAGTTAAGCGGGATACTGACCGTATCTATACCTTGTGCAATAATCAACCGAGATGATGTATCGGTTGTAAAACGGTCTGGAGCATTCTGCGTGCCGACTATTGTGAGTAGCTGGTCTGTAGTGGGAGTGTGTCCGGTCTGTTCCCCAATCAATAATCGAGCACGTTCTACAGCTGTCATTATAGACTCGCCCTCGTGTACTGACATCTGCTGGTCGCCAGTACACATACTGGTAGACGGTGGCTCAGCTTGTTCTTGTGCAACAATTCCCGCAAGACCGACTGCAGACATCCCTAGTAAAGAGACAACAAGTAAAACCTCAGAGTACTGACCTCTGTTTGGCCAGGTTTCATGATATTCGTGTGAACGATTTCGGTTTGGCAACACCGGGCCACCGGCCGAAATACGTTCAAGCATGTCGCTAACGACGGGGAATCGCATAAAATTACCATAAAACAACAAGTACGTAGAGTCAATGTTATGTTTTAAATATAATTATACGCTTGAGTTATAGAGAAGTTTGTTGTTATAATGATGTACGATTATTAAATAAAGTCAGCAAACTAAGTAGGAGTCACCTCTTGGGTAAACCAAAAAAGCGCACCACGCCTCGTCGGACTGGCTCACGCCGAAGCCATCTTGTTGTCAAGTTGGCTCGTGCCGTGAACGCCAAGTCTCCGGTAAAGGCATATACAACGCGTCGTGAAAGCGGCAAAGCACTCGCTAAGTAAGCCGAGCGCTTACCTTTTACAAGTTAAAGCTAGGCAAAACTATGGCATCAAATCGTCATCTGGGTAGGATCGTTGCACTACAGACGCTCTATGAGCAAGATTTTCGCTTGGAGTGTAACGATGCATCGTTTGAGCTCGAGCCGGTGCTCGAGAGAAATATCGAACGCTATAGCGAGACGATCGAAGACAAGGCTTTTATTCGCGCCCTAACCGTTGGTGTCGCGAGTAAATCTGCTGAACTCGACGCGATATTGCAACCGATTGCGCCCGAATGGCCGTTGAGTCAGATTGCACGTATCGACCGTGTAATTTTGCGAATTGGTTTGTATGAGTTGCGTTTTGGTACCGACGTGCCGCCAAAGGTGGTCATCAACGAAGCCGTAGAGCTTGCAAAAGCGTTTGGTAGCGACAATTCTTCGAAGTTTGTGAATGGTGTTCTGGGGACTGCGCTGCGTCAACAAGAAGCCAATGCTGCCAAGCAGTAGGTTTTTGCGCACCAATGCCTCTGAAGATAGATTAGAAAGTAGGTCACATGAAAAGACCGCAGCCCATGCAGGGGTTTAAAAAATATCTGAACCGTCGTAAGCCAGCGATAAGCGAAGTTGTTCGTGAGTCAACAGCTGGGGGTATCGTGTGGCGTCGCAACGAACAGACCAGTGAGATTGAGGTTTTGCTTGTGCAAGACGCCAAAGACCGTTGGACGATTCCAAAAGGCCATATAGAACAGGGAGAGACTGCTCGTGAGACCGCAGAACGAGAAGTGCGAGAAGAGACCGGATTGCAAGAAATGCAAGTTCAAGAGTGGCTAGGCAAGGTCAATTTTCGTTATAGGAGGCAGAATAGCCTTGTGCTTATGACGACCCATGTATACCTGATCAAGGCACTTGGCGACACCAACGCCCTACAGAAAGAGGATTGGATGAATGGATATGAGTGGATGCCCTCGAAAAAAGCAATCGATAAAATTGAATATGAGCAGATCGGCACCCTAATGCTCGCAGGATTGAAGAAACTACGTGATGCAAGACCTTAGCAACTATCAACAATTGGCCGTTAGCACGCTTGGAGGGGCTTTTACAGACCTCGATCTGTTAGTGACCGCTTTTACGCACCGTTCATACCTGAACGAGCACAAAAAAACAGTACATGCTCATAATGAGCGACTCGAATTTTTGGGAGATGCCGTCCTTGAGTTAGTTGTAACAGAGCACCTATATAGGCGATTTGAAGAACCTGAAGGTATTTTAACCAACTGGCGTAGTGCATTGGTGCGAACAGAGAGCATCAGCGCCGCTGGTGAGAAGCTTGGCTTCAACGAGTATCTGCGCTTGTCTCGTGGCGAAAAGCGCGGTAGCGACCGTGCTCGCGAACAGATTCTTGCAAACTGCTTCGAAGCGGTCATCGGTGCTTTGTATCTCGATAAAGGCTATGATGCTGCAAAAGTTTTTATAGAGACAAATCTCTTGGTAACACTTGACGACATACTGAGTACCGGGTCTTGGATGGACCCAAAGTCACGCCTACAAGAGTTGTCTCAGAGCCTAGATGGCGCGACGCCTCAGTACAAGGTATTGAGCGAAGAAGGGCCGGATCATGAAAAAACGTTTACCGTTGGCGTCTTTGTTGATGCTATCTTACGAGGTCAGGGCACAGGACCCAGCAAACAGGGTGCGCAGCAGCGCGCTGCAGAGATCGCGCTGGCGTATTATGTCGAGCGTGCCAGTAAGGCTAACAAATCGTAGCCAATTTTTGCTTGATAGTTGACATTTTGTCACATAACAGATACAATGAGCAGCTGAAACCGTATGTAAAAGTTTAAGGGAAAGAAGACAAGTCAAACAATCTATGCTCGCAATACGCATGCAACGTACTGGTCGCAAAGGTCACGCACAATTTCGTGTGGTTGTCCAAGATAGCCGCCAGACTCCAACCAGCTCTCGTGTTGTTGCCTCACTAGGCAGCTACGATCCCCATACAAAAAAAGCCATTCTGGATACTGAAAAGGTATCGTTGTATCTTGGCAATGGCGCACAGCCGTCTGACCGTGTTGTAAAACTACTTGTTGCCGAAGGCATCAAAGTACCAGCATGGGTGAAAGTTAGCACGCCAAGTGCCGCCAAGACGCGCCACCCTGAAAAGCTTCGCAAGAATCAGCCCAAAGAAGAGGCTGTAGTCGAAGAAGCCGCCGTAGAAGAAGCACCAGTCGCAGCTTAATTGATTTCGTATATAGCATAAGAAAACCGAGGTCACGGCCTCGGTTTTTTGCTGAAATACATCGTGTCTGATACACTCATGTATACTATAAGCATTAGAACATAAACGGAGCAATTACCGACATGTCCAGTATCGACCAACAATTTGTTGAATATATCGTTAAGTCTCTTGTGGGCAATCCAGATGCTGTAAAGATCGAACGCCGCATAGACGAAAAAGGAGTCCTACTCGAACTAACAGTTGATCCAGAGGATCTAGGACGAGTTATAGGCAAGCGAGGCGCAACCGCTCAGAGCATTCGTAGTCTGTTGCGTGCGCTTGGTACCAAGAACGAAGCACGCTACAACCTGAAGATCGTTGACAACGGCGTAGGTAGTAATGGATCAGGTTCATCGGCTACAGCGTCAGACGATGACGACGATGATGATGCCTCGACTGACGACAGTAATAGTGTAGCCAGTCGTACGCGCAAAGAGCTCGAAGAGCTCGATGACCTGGACGTCTAAAACTGTTTCGATTCAAACAAAATACACCTCGCATGAAGATGAGGTGTATTTTGTTTGTTCTGCGCGCAGAGCTTCAATGTCCAAGGTGGTATACTGTAACAGATGAGAATACAAGTGATTACCTTGTTTCCGGGCATGCTAAAGGGCGTGTTCGAAAACAGTATGTTATGGAAAGCCCAGGATCGCGAGATCGCCAAGCTTGAAACGGTCGATTTGCGTCAATTTGGCCTAGGCACACGTAAGACTGTCGACGACACGCCGTACGGTGGCGGTGACGGCATGCTGCTCAAGCCAGAGCCACTGTTTGCGGCTGTCGAGTACTGCAAACAGCAGGCGCCTGATGCCAAAGTATTGCTTATGACGCCTAGGGGGCGCGACTACACGCAGTCGCGTGCGCAACAGTTTGCCCTGAATAACCAAGATCTGATAATCATCTGTGGGCGCTACGAAGGTTATGATGAGCGAATTGTATCGCTTGTAGATGAGCAGATTTGCATTGGGCCGTACGTACTGACTGGCGGCGAAATTGCTGCTATGATTGTTGTCGACAGCGTCGTACGACTCTTGCCCGGCGTATTGGGCGGCGAAAAAAGTGCCGAGATCGAAAGTTTTGCAGACGGCAAAACCCGAGAATTTCCGCAGTACACACGTCCAGAAGTGTTTCGGGACATGAAGGTGCCTGACGTGCTGCTGAGCGGTAACCATGCTGCAATTCAGGCCTGGCGTGATGACCACGCATTGTAATACAATAAGGTAAAGCTAAAACGCGGGGAGCTGTTTTATGTTCAGTAGATTTATCAAGCCGGTGTACGCTCACTGTGATTTGCCGTGCGGTATCTATGAAACCGACACGATGACTCATGCCGCTGCGACGTGTTTGCGCATGATTGAAAAAATTGAAGAGCTCGGCGAGATTGACTCAGTTGACAAGCACAATAGTCTTGTCCGTGCCGTTCAAATCAAGGAGCAGCACGCTCGTGTTGTTAAAGAACAACTAGCGACATTGTGGATGGACTATTTTAAGCCAGAGCATGTCGAGCGTTTTCCGGGGTTGCATGAACTCATTTGGAAGACTGGCAAGCAAGCCAGCCAGGTCAAACAACACGCCAATCGCGAATCTTGTGAAAAACTAATTGAGGATGTTGCAAAGGTTGCCGCTGTGTTTGCGGCCTCGAAGCAGCAATAAGTATGATTCGTCGGGTGGTCGGCAAAAGTATGGAGCCAACCCTGCTCGAGGGTGATGTTGTTGTGACAAAAAAGGCTAAACCAAAAAAGAATGACATTGTGGTTGTGGCGGTCAACGGCCGAGAAGTCATCAAAAGAGTCACTTCTGTTCATAAAAGCAGTGTCGAGGTCATCGGTGACAATGCCGATGCCAGTAAAGACAGCCGCGAGTACGGACCGTTGCCGATGTCGGCTGTTGGCGGTGTTGTAAGTCGAATTGTGCCAAAACGAACACTTCGACGATTGTCCGGTTTAGGCTTTGGTTTTTTCTTGATGGCCTGTGTCTTACTAGCGGCTTTTAGTGTTTTTAGTGCGCTCCCTGCAAAGCAGCCTGTCGTGATCGCCGCAGCAGCTCGTGACACGACAACCATGGCGCTCTTCCAGCCTGGAACCGTGAAAAAAGACATTACGTACTGCCATGGCCAGACTCTGGATATATATTATCCTCGGACAGATGCACATAAGGCGGTCCCAACGATTTTATTTATCCATGGGGGCGGTTGGTTCCGAGACGAAAAGGATAACGAGCCGATGCAGCTTGTCTTGCTTGATCAGCTGCGGGATAAAGGATTTGCAGTCATTGCGATTGACTATCGAATGGCGCCAGAAGATTTGTTCCCGAAGGCCGTCGATGACGCACGGTGCGCAGTCCGATTTATACGATCTGACGCTACAAAATATGGATTTGACGGCAAACATGTGCTTGCATTTGGTTTTAGCGCCGGTGGACACATCGCGGCTATGCTTGGTACCGTTGATGACGCAGACGGATTTGTCAATCAGCCATACGAGAAACAAAGTTCAAAAGCAGATGCGGTTATATCGTTGGCTGGCTTGTTTGATTTTACTCGGGGATTGCGTACCAACAACCGGATTAACATCGATCGTTTTCTAGGAGATCAGCCGCTCGATAAGGCTCAGCCCATGACATATGTCGACGCGACAGATGCGCCATTTTTGCTCATTCATGGCACAAAAGATGCTTTAGTACTGCCCGACCAGAATGCATTGTTTGCAGAGCGTTTGAGACAATCGAACGTACCAGTCACGACGCTTGATGTTACGAATGCCGTTCACGGCCTCGAGAGCAGTAACGATCAGCCGACAGAGCCCACTCGGTCCGAAGTGGCCACGATCATTTGTAATTTTGCGCTACAGTCGATCGAGTAGGTGCTATTGTTGCAGTATCCTGAGGTCTTTCATGACCTTTTCGCCATGCCCGACAGGTATGGCACGTCCGTAGACTTTTTGTACAACACCATTTGGATCGATTAGAAACGTCTTGCGTAAAATACCCATAGCGCCGTACATTTTACGCCCCCATGCCCCGTATGCCTCAACAGTTGACCCCGTTTCATCGCTTAGCAGTGTAAAGTTAAGCGAATGTTTGGCTTTAAATGCATCGTGGGAATTGATGCCATCTTTTGAAATACCAACAACCTCGGCGCCCATTGCCGCCAGATCATCTCGAGCATCGCGTAGCGAACAAGCTTGCGCGGTACAGCCTGGAGTGTCATCTTTTGGGTAAAAGTACAAAACCAGCCACTTTCCAGCATAATCTTTGAGTG
>CAYRPO010000018.1:0-4021 GCA_964426305.1 uncultured Candidatus Saccharibacteria bacterium | reverse complement strand
TCATCTTTTGGGTAAAAGTACAAAACCAGCCACTTTCCAGCATAATCTTTGAGTGCCCTAACAGTGCCGTCACTGTCTGATAGTGAAAAGTCTGGAGCTGGGTAGGATATTTGCATATTCTTAAGTATAGCCCGAATACGTCAAAAGTTGCAGCTTGATTAAATTGTGTCAGAGAACTAACCTAAGATCATAACAGGAGTACCGACATGCCACCGCAGACTGAAATCGCAACACCAAATAGCGTGAAAGATTTATTTGACAGCTCAGAAGGAATACTACAAGCTGCATTGGATGATGAAAGAGCAGACGTTACTAAACTACCTTCTGGTGCAATTACAGAGAGTTTCGAAACTCCAAGTGGAGTAAAGATTTTTCGACTTGCCGGCAATGTGCTTGATGTGTCATGTGAGTTCGAAAGGACACTGCCAGATGGTGGCACGCGCGACGAGACTGTGACTGCTTCTTTTGTTGGTGGACAGCTCGCATCGATAATCGAGGTTTTTGAGGGAAATGGCGGCCACACAGAGCGAACAGTCCCAAAAAGAAAGTTAAATTCTGCCGCCGCCTTGCTCTTAAAGACGATGCATGTACAGCCTTAGGACTTTTTACTGCTATACTAGAAGTTAAGCTAATTGTTGGAGGTATAGTGTGAGTAGTCAGAATATCACGGTAACTCTCGATAAGCGCGAGACATTGGGCAAGGGCCTCGGTCAGTTGCGACGCGACGGCCGATTGCCAGCGGTCATTCATCAACCTGGTGACGAATCTGTGGCTGTGAGCGGCAGTTATGTTGATCTATATAAGATGTATCTACAGGCAGGAAAGCATCATCCTGTAGAGCTCAAGGTAGATGGTAAAAGCATTTTGACCATTGTTAAAGACGTACATTTTGAGCCTCGCAAAAACCAGATTCAACATATTGTGTTTGGTGTGATCAAACAAAACGAAAAAGTTGAAACCGAAGTGCCTTTGGAATTTGTTGGACAGGCGGAGGCTCAACGACTCGGTTTGGCTGTTCTTGAACAGCTTGATAGTGTGGAAGTTGCGGCATTTCCCCGAGACCTCCCGGACAGCATTGCTGTACAAATGGATGCCTTAGTAGCGATTGGCGACAGGATTACGGTAGGTGATTTGGTTGCGCCAAAGGGCGTCCAGATCTTAACCGATGCAGAGCAAGTGATTGTCGCAGTGGAGGAGTCAAAAACTCAAACCGAAGAAGAGCAAGAAGTGGCCGATGTAGAGTCTGTTACTGAGCCTGCCGCCGCATAAATACCACACCCTACGAGAGCTGATGGTTATAAATCACAAGAGGAGTCGTGTCATGCGGAAGCTTGAAAGATCAAATACCGATAAATGGCTGATGGGTGTGTGTGGTGGTCTTGCTGTATATTTTCATCAAGATCCAACACTCGTGCGAGCAGGTTTTGCTTTTGTGACCATTGTGACCGGCTTGCTGCCTGGCGTGGTCGGCTATTTGGTGTTGTCACTGATCATTCCCCCAAAAGGCGGTAAGAGTTTTATCGAGGGCGAAGTAATTGACAAAAATTCGCGCAACACCTAAGACAGCAACACGCCCTCTTGTTCGATGATATTGCGACGCACCCATTCGTGCATGAGAATTCCTGCGGCTACGCCGACGTTTACAGAGCGGGTTGAGCCAAATTGCTCGATCGCTACAATGCTCGTACACAGAGCCTGGATTTCTTCGGACAGGCCAGGTCCTTCTTGGCCAAATACAAGAATGGCGTTTGTAGGTAAGTCGGCCTGCGCAAGGTTTATGCTACCTGCAATGTTATCAACGCCAACTATAGCCAATGACTGTTTCTGCGCCCAGGACTCAAACTGCGAGATAGTTTTGTGATGATACACCCGTAGATACTTTTCGGTAGACATGGCGCCCCGACGATTCCAATGACGCTTTCCGATGATATGCACACCAGCGGCATTAAAGGCATTCGCACTGCGCACGATACTGCCGATATTGTAGTCGTGCTGATAGTTTTCGATTGCTATATGAAATGGGAATGCCCGTTCGGCAAGGTGCTGCGCAATTGCCGGTACCGTCCAGTTACGATACTTGTCTGCGACATTGCGAGAATCACCATGGAGTGCCAACTCGGGGTCGATTTTTGGATCTGGCATATGAACAGTATATCCAAAAACCAGTTCACGGACAGTACATAATCGTATGGCATACTGGCTCAACTGCAGTATACTGGAATCTATATCACAGTCATTGGGAGGTTTTTAGTGGCTCATGGACCGTATGCAATTCAAGTAAATAACCTAAAGAAGTCGTATGGCGACAACCAGGTTCTGCGGGGCATCGACATACAGGTGGAACGAGGTACGATGCTGGCGCTCCTTGGGCCAAATGGTGCAGGCAAAACTACGACAGTCCGCATTTTGAGTACGCTACTTGGCTACGATGAAGGAACGGTTATGGTGGAGGGCTACGATGTCAAGCGCGAGTCGGACAACGTTCGCAAAGTCATAGGGCTAACTGGCCAGTCTGCTGCGGTTGATGAGCTGCTAACGGGGCGAGAAAATCTGATCATGATGGGACGTTTGTACCGACTTACGAAAACTAGCGCAAAAGAACGTGCAGACGAACTGCTGCAAGAATTTGATTTAGGGCAGGCCGCTGACAGGCCTGCAAAGACGTACTCAGGAGGCATGCGTCGCAGGCTAGACTTAGCAGTAAGCCTTATTGCTACGCCGCCAATTATCTTCCTGGACGAACCGACAACTGGACTCGATCCACGTTCGCGCCTCGCGATGTGGGATATTATCAACAGTCTTGTTGCAAAAGGCACGACTATACTGCTGACCACACAGTATCTTGAAGAGGCGGATCAATTAGCCGATAAGATCGTGGTCATAGATGGAGGCAAGGTGATCGCTGACGGTACGGCCGCCGAGCTAAAGAGCAAAATTGGCAAAGATCGGCTGGTGCTTAGTTTTAAGAGTGCGCATGCGCTCGCCAGTGCGAAAAAAGTGCTTGGCAAACGAGTCATAGAAACAAACGAAAAAGAGTTCAGCTGCAGCGTGGTCATACAAGATACCAACACCGATGTCGCCGAGACGTTGGCACTGCTGCGAAAAAACAACATCGTCATGCAGGCCATGGCAATTCACAAACCGACGCTCGATGATGTGTTTTTGTCGCTGACAGGCAAGCAAAAAGCAACGGACACAGGAGAGGACGCATAATGGCAGTTAAGTTAGAGTTTCAGAAGAGCCCGGCATGGTGGCTGATCATCAATGACTCATTGATTATGATCAAGCGCAGCACGACGCACATCATTCGTAACACCGACCAGCTGCTAGGAACATTTTTTCAACCGATTATGTTTTTGGTACTGTTCTCGGCCGTGTTTGGGGGAGCAATCGAACTCGCATTGCCTCCAGGTGTGTCATACCTAAGCTTTCTCATGGCGGGAATCATTGTGCAGACAATGGCCTTTGGTTCTACAACCACCGCAATTGCTATCACAAATGACTTGCAAAAGGGAATTGTTGATCGTTTTCGATCATTGCCAATGTCTGATATTGCAGTACTTAACGGTCATGTCATCTCCGATCTGTTTCGCAATACTATATCGACAGTTGTTATGTTACTTGCCGGACTTGTGCTTGGCTTTCGTAGCAATGCTAGCGTTATGGACTGGCTGGCTATCGCCGGCATACTACTGTTGTTTACGCTGGCGTTTTCATGGCTTATGGCGATCATGGGTGTGCTTGCAAAGAGCGTTGAAGGCGTCCAGTGGCTATCGTTTGTGATCATTTTTCCACTCACATTTGCAAGTAGCGCGTTTGTGCCAACCGAAAACATGAACCAATACTTAAAAGCCTTTGCCGAGAATCAACCAATTACGCAGGTTATCGAGGCGGTTCGTGCTTTGATGCTTGGTACGCCAGTCGGCAATTATGTGACAGCTGCTATCGCCTGGAGTCTTGGACTGCTTATTGTTTCTGTACCGATCGCAACAATTTTGTTCAAACGCAAAACATCACAATA
>CAYRPO010000017.1:0-17647 GCA_964426305.1 uncultured Candidatus Saccharibacteria bacterium | reverse complement strand
GCCAGCGTTTACTCTCGCAGTGAAAAGCGCCGGAACCAATGCAGCAACAACCAACGCAGCAGCTGTCGCGACCGCAGTTGTACGCGACAGAAGCGTTTTGGTTTGCACCATTGCTTCGTTCTCCTTTTTTCTAGTTGTTCTTTTTGTTTTAGTTAGTATGCACGCTTACAGTAACATGCTTATGCCCTACATGCAATACCAAGTTTTGATGAGTTTTCCACAGATTAATAGGTAGAGGTAGCGACAACCACGTGATTGAAGGGATATTCTCCTGACGGTGTCACCTCTGATATGTTATAGATATACGAGACCGTATAGAGTGTGTAGCCGCTACTCTTTGGGCTACTTGCTATGGTATCGCCTTTTACATATTTGTATTGATTGGCTGTGTTGTAGTCCGTAGCTGCTACGCCATAACTAAAGTTTGAGTCGGGGATCTGTTGGGGCACAGCACCAACGCTCGGCGAAGTATTGGCAACCAAGTTAATACCAAACTGCTCCGTGCCCACGGCGGGGGCAGTTGGTGTAGTAAGGTTGGTCATGACATGCGGCCCAGTGCCAGCAGTGTTTGTTGGCGGATCGGACCCATTGACCACAACGTAGCCACTGGCCAAATAGGTTCGAACCTGAAATGTCGCGGAGGTATACGATGTTGCTGTGGTTGACAAGTATCCCAAGTCAACATTGATACCATTCACCGTCAGTTCGATGTACGGGTCTGGAGTCGTAGTAAAGCCACCATAGGCCTGATAGTTTGTACTACTCGCGTTACCGACTGCCGTATCACCAAGTGATGCTCGTGCTCTGTAGCTTGTTGAACTTGCATCGTTTAGTCCGCCAGAACCCATAAATACTTCGTCGACACCGTAGCTCGGCGATACATATGTAGGCGCCGCGAGCACGCGCGCCGAAAGAAGCGCAGATCCAACAACTGCGAATACCACTGCTAAAGCCAGGGCGCTTCGGCCCAATATTTGTTTAAAGTCAACCATAAATGTACGCTTGCCTTGTATTGTATACGCCCATGCCCACTCTTTGCAATCCGCTAGCGCTTTTTTTGTGTAAATATAGTAGAATACAGTCAACAAGATACGATTGCATATGGAAGAACCAAAACCACAAGAAGGTGAAAGCCTAGAAACAACCGACGAGTCGACAGACAGTAATGCGACGAACTCGTCTGTAGAAGCGCCTGAATCGGTCCAAAAGACCAAAACAGACATGGTAAAGACCAAAAAAGGGTTTGGCCAAAAGATCATGGGGATTTTTGGGCGTTTAAATATTTACTTTTTGTTGTTTTTGCTACTGATGCTCATCGCAATCTTCATAGGATTCGCCACATATCAAACCAACAAGAAAAACATCGACAGTGGCGCAATTGGCGGCCAAGAACTCAGTACACAGGATCTCCAGAACCTCAAAAGTACCGAAACACAAGTCGGCGATGCAAAGCAAACGCTCACGATTGCCTCAAACTCAATCTTCAACGGACGCGTCTTGGTGCGTGACAGCCTCGACGTTGCAGGTACAATTCGCGTAGGCGGCGCACTGAGTCTCCCCGGCATCACCGTTTCGGGAACAAGCGCGTTCGAGAATGTACAAGTCGGCAATAACCTCTCTGTTGCTGGTAATATGGCCGTAGAAGGCCAGATGACAATTCAAAAGAACCTTTCGGTGGGCGGTGGCGCAACGTTTGCAGGTGCAATATCGGCACCGGTCCTGAACATCGATCGACTTGAACTAAATAAGGACATCGCTCTGAACCGTCACATCGATGCAGGTGGTCCTCGTCCCAACGTATCATCGGGCACGGCAGTCGGAACAGCAGGAACAGTATCAATCAGCGGCACCGACACGGCTGGCACCGTCAATGTCAACTTTGGCAACAGTCCAGTTGCAGGTATCATCGCAACGATCAATTTTGCAAATCCCTTTGGCCAGACTCCTCATGTTGTCATTACGCCCGTCGGGTCGAGCTGCGCGTCCCTCAGCTACTATGTCAATCGCACAGTAAACACCTTTGCCATTGGCACTACGAGCAATGGGCCGTCGGGACAGTCATGCGCCTTCGACTACATAGTCATAGACTAAGACACCTGAGCCCATGGGCAATCGCCTTCGATCCACAGCACAAACAAAAAACCACTACACATCCAAAAACACAACTACTTCGTCGGCCTTTACATGCATAATCCCACGGGTAATCTTGATCTTTTCTTCTGTTTCACCCTGCGCTACTAGCTCGCACGGACTCAGCAATGTCAAGAAATTATGATGCCCAGCTAAGACATCAAAAGGGCCTGTGTCGTTGACGGCAGACACACTAACAACTTCCCCGTCATAATACGTCTTGAATGGAGAGTATACCTTTAGGTGGAATGTGTCGCCGTCTTTAACTTTGCGACGAGCTTCTTTTCGAGATTGCTCGAGCGCTTTCGCCTGAGCGGCTGCCTGCTGGGGTGTTTTTTCGCTAACAACTTCGCCGTCCGTCATTGTCTCTATACCAGAATCTCTTCAATACCCTTCAGAGTCTCTTCGCGAGTCAGATACTCCCCAGGAATACCGTTCAGATGTTCAGTCACGAACATGCTCTGTGTGAAGTATTTGATAAGTTTTTTAGCCTTGGCGTATTCGGCTCTGTCGGCTGGGCTCAACTCGTTCTCGCCAATGATTGCGATGATACCCTTGAGCTGCTCGTATTTTTGCAGTACCGACTGTACGCGAACGCTCAACATATAGTGTCGTTCGCCAACAATTTCCGGCGTCAAAAGACTCGATGTTGTGAGCGTCAGATCAACTGCCGGCCGTATGCCCTGCTCGGCTACCTTTCGACTCAACACAATTGTAGAGTCGAGTTCGTGCGAGATAACCTGAACGGCTGGATCCGACAGGTCATCGGCTGGCACATAGATTGTTTGCACGGAAGTAATTGAACCATTTTCATTACTGCTGAGACGATCTTGCAGTACTTTCATGTCACTAAAAATCGTTGGCTGATACCCACCCTCATTCGGGATCTGCTCCAAGATCGTTGCTAGCTCATTCTTTGCCTGTACAAAACGATACATATTGTCTGCAAAAAATAGGATATCCTTGTGTTGCTCATCACGAAAATACTCGGCAAGCGCAACGGCCGAAATACCAATCAGACTACGCTGCACCGGATTCTCATTCATCTGACCAAAGAACATGCATGTATTGTTGAGTAGATCCGGTTGTTCAGCCAACGTTTCATACAGTTCGTGTCCTTCACGAATACGCTCACCGATACCAGCGAAGAATGATAACCCACGACCAGTCTTTGCTATGTTGTGAATCAACTCCATGGTCAGGACAGTCTTACCAACACCGGCGCCACCAATAACCCCAATCTTGCGACCTTTCACAAAGGGCGTAAAGAAGTCGATGACCTTGATGCCGGTTTCCAGGATTTCAGGCTTACTGGCAGTAAAACTTGTACTGCGAGTACCGATTTTTAAGATATCTTTTCGTGGAGTGTCTATGGCGACCGGCGGCTTGCCGTCGAGCGGATCACCAAGCGCATCAAAGATTCTGCCGATCGTCACGTCACCAACAGGTATCTCGATGCCTTTTCTAGTACGGATCACTGGCATAGCTTTTTGGATACGCTTGTGTGAACGGATATTCAGACACAGGGCTGTCGTATCATCAACGAGCATATCCACAAGCAACGGGCTCTGCTCGTCATTCTGAACAACAACAACTTCGCCGATCTCTGGCATATCTTCGGAAAATTCCACACGAATCACGAGATCTTTGACTGCTACAACAGAACCAGGCTTCATGCGTGCGCCGCCTTTCTCATGCCGTTTATGATCTCCTTCAGGCGTTCGTCTTTGATTGCGCGTCGGGCACGGTTGTACATAAGAGTGTATTCACCGACTGAGTCCTTCGCCCTGGTATGTGCGGCACTCATAGCCTGAAACCGACTGGCATATTGTGCAAGTTTTGACTCTAGGATTACCTGGCTCAAGGCAATGTTCATCATAGAGCGCTCCAGGTGATCAACAACCGCAAAGGTACTAGGCTCAAAAATATAGGTCGCCGTGGTAATGATATCACCGTCGTTCGTGATATTTTTACCCTGCTCTTCAACCGCATTGCTAAGCGATATTTTTTTGACATCTTGAAACATGAGCGACACATATTGCTGATAGTATACAGAGGTAGCGCGATAGTTCTGTACTTCGCGAATAATCGGCGTAACATTGATATTTTGGTCTTTGCTCGGCAACTTATAATACTTCCTAAAGGATATATCGCGCTGCGACAGCTGTAGGGCGCCATGATGACCTATAACGATAATGTCATGCTTGGCGGCGTCATATTCTTTGAGCATCATAGATATAAGCTTTTGGTCGATATCGCCGCTAAAACCACCTTCTGCCGTGATCACGATGAACAATTCTTTGTCGATCACGCCTTCATTTTCACTGACATGACGTCCAAAACTAAACGGCGTCCCAGCACGAACCTGTATGTACATATTCCACAGTGTCTCGAAAAACTCCTGGCTTTGCAGCACCTGGGTCTTGATTTGTGCAATGCGCATACTGGCGATGCCCTCGAAGACACTTGTGAGTTCCGACAACGTCTGCATACCCTTGACATCTCGCTGGATCTCTTGTGGCCGCCTCATGCTTTTACCTCTGCCACACCTGATACCTTCGACTCTTCACTACCAACCGGAGCGGCAATCTCAGGTTTTGGAGCTTCTGCTGTATTCATGGCGGCTTCAACTTCAGCTTCCAGCTTGATCTTTACCGGATCTTCTGCAGGCTGATCAGCTTGAGATGCCTCGTGCGCATTCTCGTGTTTTTCAGTCTTTTCTGGTGTCTGAGCTTTGTCGTCCTTTTTTGCTTTGCCAGGCTTACCTTTTTTGGCATCTTCGGCGGGAGGCGTAGCCTCTTCTGGTGTCGGAGCAGTTGGCTTCGGTGCCGCCTGCAACAAGCTCTTTGTCTTTAGCATAGCTTTCACTTCGTCGTAGTTTTTGTCATCGGTCTCTACTTGCTTGCCAAAATCATTAGCCACACTGCGCATTCCAGCCATGTCTAGCTCTTCGCCATCAGCAAGATCCAGAACAATCTCAAACATCAACTGTTGCGCCATGAGGGTAAATGTCTCTGTCGGCGATTGACCTAACAGATCAAATATGCGCTTACCGGTGACAAGATCCTTCTTCGATTCTGCTGATAATTCGGAACCAAAACGCGAGTATTCAAGCGCTTGACGATACGAGGACAAAGTCTTAAGCACCCGCGCCGCGATTTCATGTTGACGTTTGTTATGGCCAACGCCACCCACACGAGTTACGCTCAGGCCAATGTTCAAGGCAGGGCGCAGACCATCGCGAAAGATATCCATATCTAGAATCCATTGACCGTCGGTAATGGACATGATGTTTGTTGGCAAATATGCGGTAATATCGCCGCCTGACGCTAGTACTACGGGTAGGCTTGTCAGTGTGTTCGAATTACTTGCCAATCGTCCAGCACGTTCGAGCAAACTCGAGTGGGCATAAAACATATCACCAGGATACGAGTCGCGACCCGGACTCACTCCAGCAAGTAGTGAAATTTCACGATACGCCATAGCATGTGAAGTGAGATCGTCGTATATGATGATCGTGTCCTCACCAAGTTCTTGCCAAAAATATTCGGCCATCGCGCAACCAACATACGGCGCCAAATAACTCATAACCAAAGATTCAAACATAGTCGACACTATGACAATGGTATTCTTCATGGCATCCTGCTCAACCAATCGAGATAATAGCGTGTCAACATCGGTAGCACGCTTAGCGATAAGCACATAAATCGTTGTTGTATTGTTCTCTTTTTGATGCAACGCAAGCTGCGTGAGCAGTGTACTTTTTCCCACCTTGCTGTCACCCAAAATTGCCATACGCTGGCCATGGACAATCGGGAATAGGCTATCTATAACAATCACGCCTGTCTCGAGTTGGTCGGATAACTGCTTACGGGTGTAGAGTGGTGGCGCAGGTTTAAAGACTGGCCACACCGCATCGGCGGCAATCGGACCTTTTCCGTCTAGCGGATCACCAGTGACAGACACGACACGACCTATAAAATCTTTGCCTACTTTTGTGACGAGTTCGTCGTGTTGCATAACTGCCGTTGCGCCAACGGTTAATGTCTCCGCTCCTAGGTGCAGAATCTCGACATGGTCTTCGTATACATAATGTACGATACCCTTTGAGCCGTCTTCGAACAGAATGAGCGCATGCTGGTTTGTTGGGTGTAGACCCTTGACTTTGACCAGGTAGCGGTTCACGGCTATAACTTGGCCAATAGGATGGCCGCTTTCAATCAGATAGTCAAAGTGTTGGTTGCTCATTTTTGCAATGCCTCCATGAGCTTTGACTGGTTGTTGTATAGATGTCGTCGCAAACTGAAGTCATATTGTTTGTTCGGGGTCCGCACCACCATGCCAGCTGCAATGGTTGGCTGCAGGCCCACTTGAATCACAATCCGTGGATCAACTTCGCGCCGAAACCATTCAACAAGCCGCTGCAAAACAGCAACACTAGGATCTCTCGGAAAACTTATATGTACAACTGGTATGTTTTCTTTGAGAGAAGCAAGTTCGGCAAGCAATGTCTCACACGCAACCTCACTGCGCAAATCGATTTGATTCAACGTCGCAAGGTCGCGCAACATCGGTGTGATTGCCGGATATTTTATGGGATTGTCGTGACGCATTGCACTTTGCATACTCATATCCATAAACAAACGTAGCTCGCGGTGTAAATGTGAGACATCATTTTTACTAGCAAGAGTGATGGGTAATTTAAGTTCCACTGCGTATATCCTGCACAATGTCGCGCTTGTTTTCTTCTAGATATTGGAAGATATAGTCAAGTTGTGCGGTCAAGTCGATCTCGTTACCAATGGCCGCCAGTATGTAATGATTGACTATGTCTGCCATGTTTTTCTCGAAGTGCGCTAAAAGCCGAGCCTTTTCAGCGGCGGCTTCCTCGTTCATCTGCTGCTCCAGGACAACGCGCTGTTGTTCTATAGATTCTTGCGTTTTCTGGATTGCCTCTAGGGCTAGATCTTTTGCGGTAGATATAGACTCCTCATATTTCGCAAACTCTTCTTGCAAGACACGCTTGATTTCGTTTTGCATGTATTCGTTAAGCTGGCTCGTTGTCAGACGTAGATCCTGTTGCAAAAACATAGCATTTTCGCCGATGATCTTTTCGAAATGCAGACGACCACGGTTGCGCAGTTCCTCACGAAACTCGTCGTTAAAGATATGTTCGACGTCTTTTTCGGCAGTCTCGGTAATCAAGTCCCGTGACTGCATTGGGTTTTGTTTCTTTTTGTGCGTCGTTCTGAGCGAGACAAACATCAAAACAAAAACAACAACAACCAGAAGCGCTGCACCGCCAACCAGTACCAGCTGTTCTGTCGTCATGTATCCCACCCCCCTTGTTTCATGCGATTTTTTCTATTGCCTCTATAGCTTTAGTAGTAAGTATACGCCAAACAAGCCACTAATAAAAACCATAAGCCCAATGATCACGACCTGGAACATACCACGAACAATCGACCGCTTACTGAGGGGGTTTCGGCCAATAGCAATCAGACTACTGCGCACTGAGCTATAGATCAAACTGCCGGCAATGAGGGTTGTCATGACCAGTATCGCCAAGCTCATATAGACTCGGATCGGTGACACTGGCTTACCGGCTACAAACTCACTCGCGCGACGCAGCGCCGATGGCAAGCTATCATCCGATTTTAGTAGTGGATTTTTACCGATATTGATGTCGACCACAACGCGACCAAGCGATATCTTTTGTTCACTACCACTAGAGGTCTTAACAGTCGCTTGCCCGATCACCATACCTGAATCAGATGCCTTAAAGCTTTCTGTGGCCTTGCCGACTATCACCGGATCTTTACTACCTGCTTTCATGCCTATGCCACTCAGCGACGATAACGCAACGTAGTCACCGACATCTATGTCGCCATTTTGATTACTTACGATCACAAAGAAACGACCACTTGTGGCAACATATGTTTTTTCTTTTTCGTTGCCTAGTAAGACTGCTGAATCGCTCGCCCCGATCACAACACCGTGGATCTTGTCGAAGTTATCGAGATTAATCGTCTCGACCTTGCGAGGATCATCTTTGTTAAGACCCACAATCATGCCCCGTTGCAAAACACTGTCAGCACTGTAGCTTTGCGTGAGCGACTGTGCCCCAGCAAAACCCGAAACCATCAAAAACCCTGAAAAAAGGGCTAGAATTCCAAATATCAATTGTTTTCGTTTGGGTGAGTAACGCATGCGGTTATATGTCAAGCTACTGCTTGTGCGTAGTATACCGCTTTTGCTTAGTGCTTGGCTACTACATTTGTGATGGTATCGACCAGACTAGCCAATGCATCACCCGATGTCATGCGCCCACACGTAATACGTATACTTTGTCTGGCGTGTTCGTCACTCAACCCCATGGCCTTGAGCACGTGTGATGGCTCATCACTACTGGCCGAACAGGCCGAGCCAGTCGCTATTTGAAAACCGCGCTCATCGAGTTCCATAAGTAATCGCTCGTTATCGTAACCGGGTATTGTGATATGTATATTGTTAGCGATGCGCTTACTGCCGGTCGGACCATTTATGATCAGCCCTGGCACCTGCCTAAGGAGTTGTGCAATTGTAAAATCACGCGCCGCGGTAAGGCGATGCGATTCAGCATGCGCCATGTGACGTGCTGTTCGCCAGGCAGTGGCAAACCCAACCGCGAGTGCCACATTCTCAGTGCCACTACGCAGTCCCCATTCTTGACCGCCCCCATCAACCAAGGGCTGTAGCCGTACTCCAGCTCGTACGTACAGTGCACCAGATTGTTTTGGGCCATATACCTTGCCGCCATTGATACTAAGCAAATCTACACCCAGGCGATGCGTATGCATGTCAAGATAGTTGCCCGCCTGGCACGCATCAGTATGTACAAACAGTGGCGTCTTGATACGCCGCGCCGCACGATCTCTGCGAACATCCGCAACAAACGCCGCTATGTCACGGATTGGTTGTATGGCGCCTACTTCGTTATTGGCGTACATCACACTTACTAAGACCGTATTGTCATTGACGGCACGCATGAGTGCGGTTACGTCGACGATCCCCTTTGGGGTTACCGGAGCAAGGGAATGGTCGTATCGTCTCGCGGCAAGTAATACAGAGTCATGCTCAACAGCACTTACCACAAGGTGCTTGTCAAAAAAGTGCCGCATAACGCCATGAATCGCCAAGTTATTTGCTTCGCTACCACCTGCTGTTAGAGCGATTTCACTCGGACGTGCGCCAAGCTCCTGTGCGATTATGGCACGTGCTTCTTCGAGCTCATGTCGAACACTGCGAGATGCAACATACAAGGCAGATGGATTATGAAATCTCTCCATCCAATATGGCTGCATCGCATCATATGCGCCCCTATCTAAGGGCGTTGCGGCCGCGTAGTCAAAATAGTGTGCGTTGCGGTTATCCATAGCTATAGTCATTGTACAAGATATGCTTAGGAATAAAGCTCGGCGGCGACACGCTGGGCATAGAGCTCAGCGGCGACACGTAGATTGTGTAGTTCGGTTTGTGACAGCGATTTATATACATTGCCGTCTTGTATTTTCACGACGCCACTCGGACGTACTTCATAGCGTGTTGTTCGCACCTGCCATTTGCCTCGATCATCTTTCCATTCTTCATGCCATACCCAGGTATGACGATCTAGGCAGAAAAATTCACGGCGATGACCCTTAGGAATCGGCCCAAACAATTGTCCGCCAATCTGGGATTCTGCGCGGATCAGATCTCTATAAGCTGCTGCTCGCCGCTGGTCGCTGTTGCTTGATTTTGTTGAGCGAAGAATTTTGGCAAACATGCGTGTATATAGGCCCTTATGCAGCCTGACCGTAGTGCTGCTGCGTAGTGTTATGCACTGCTGGAGGAACCGGAAAATCCCACACATCGCCCTGTCGAACAGTGTTGGCGACCTGGGGGTCCTGCTGTACTGCCTCGGAGCGTGTTCGCTCGCCCGGTGTCATCGACTCATCATTGTCCTTAGGAGTATGCGGATCGACCGCATATGCATCGCTATACGCCTGACGCATATGCGCTACAGGCTCTCCAACGACCGCCGCCTCATTGGCAACACGTTGATACGCCCGATCTACAAGCGCCTCTGCCTCTCTAACGAGCTGCTGCGCATTGTGTTGCGTATAGAGCGCCTGAGCCTCAGGGCTACTAACGGAAGTGTGCTGGGCAGCTGGAACAGTCTCAGCCGTAGGCTTCTGCGTCGGGGCGTCTTGGTGAATTCTTGTATCAATCACTGTGAGCATCTGGACAGCAACGCCAACCTCAAATCTACGCGATTCCGTAATCTCACCCATGGAGCGTGCTGCTTCCATAGACCCACCAGTCCGTACAGGATGATTCATGACTTTACCTTACATCGAAGAGTTGTTGCGCATTGTGTGAGGTGACAGCAGCGAGCTGTTCAAGAGATTCGTGCCTCAACCGCGCCAAAAACTCACCTATAAGAATTATGTTTTTTGACTCGTTTACCTTACCACGTAGCGGCTTCGGTGTCAAGAAAGGCGCGTCAGTTTCTAGCAGAAGTCGATCCAGCGGAATACGCTGTGCTGCTTCAAGCTGTTGTTCGTCTCGCGTAAACGTCATAATACCGTTCAGGCCAACATACAAACCACGGCTCAACACCTGGTCGAGCTCGGTGATCGATGCGGTAAAGCTGTGGACCACCCCTTTTAACCCTTTGTATTGGTCAAAAATCGGCCAAAAATCATCAAACGCTTCACGAACATGAAATATCATGGGCAAATCATGATCCAAGGCAAGCTGCATCTGCACATGTAGGGCCTTTTCTTGATCCTGCTTAGACGAATGATTATAAAAATAGTCTAGTCCACATTCACCAACAGCAACTACTTTTGGTTTGTCTGCGAGCAGCGCAAGTTTACGAAACGCGTCTTCACCAAGTTTTGCATCGTGCGGATGCAAGCCAATACTTGCCCATACGTGTTGTTTGTCGCTGGCGTATTCGACGGCTCGCGCACTGTCGGATTCATCGGTGCCAACACAAATCAATCTTGTAACACCAGCTTCGGTGGCTCGCTTGCGCACATCAGACTCGTCAAGCGTGTAATCGGCGCTATGTATATGGCAATGCGTATCTACAAATTCCATAGCTACATTGTAGACCGCACCCCAGATTTTCCAAATGCAAAGCTGTTTTTTCAAATTAGTGTTGACAATACACTAACTATGCCGTATCTTGTTCTTAGTACTAAGTGTCTAATCGACAATAATTAAGAAACGGAGCGTCTGTAATGAAAACACCGACCATCATCACACGAACTATGAACAAGACTACCGCAGTATGGGTATTGGCAAGCGCAGGCCTCGTCATCCTAGCAAAGACTGGTGTTATACCAACGACATTCGTCGAGGTCGCTGGCTTCCTGAGTGGTGCTTTATGCGTATGGTTACTAGTCAAGCAAAATATTTGGAACTGGCCGATCGGCATCATCAACGCTGTTATGTACATTGTTCTGTTTTATCAGGCGAAGCTATTCGCAGACATGGCACTACAAGTCATATACGTCATATTGGGAGTCTTGGGATGGTACTGGTGGCTACGGGGAGGCAACGAGGGTACAGAATTGCGTGTTCAGCGCACGAGTAAGAAGCATGCCAGTATACTGGTTGCCTTGGGCATTTTTGCAACCTATGCAATGTATACATACTTGGTGCGAATTGGCGACTCTGCACCGTTCTTAGACGCACTGACGACCGTTATGAGCCTCATTGCACAATACATGCTTACACGAAAACTCATCGAAAACTGGGCGATATGGATCACAGCAGACGTCATCTACATTGGCCTGTATGCATCGCGAGGGCTGTACCTGACAAGCGCCTTATATGCAGTCTTTCTGAGTCTCTGTATTGCTGGAGCGGTAGAGTGGCACAAAAGCATTTCACACACATCTAAAACAGTAAAGGAGTTGGCATCATGAAAAGAGGGCTCATTGTTGGAAAGT
This sequence comes from uncultured Candidatus Saccharibacteria bacterium, assembly GCA_964426305.1. GTDB lineage: Bacteria > Patescibacteriota > Saccharimonadia > Saccharimonadales > CAIOMD01 > CAYRPO01. Next base: position 5,534 of record CAYRPO010000017.1, on the reverse strand, counting down.
TTTATCCACCGCATGCTGGACATCATTACTTAATTCGTAGTGGCCAGGCCGCTTGCGACGACCTGACAGTGCTGGTTTGTCACCGACCGGAACATGCAATCCCCGGCGAATTGCGTGCCCAATGGCTGCGCCAAGCGCATCCTGGCGTGACAGTCCGGGTCATTCATGACAAAATCGACGATCGCGACTCTCCGGCTTGGGCACGACTTGCATTACAAGAAATGGACGGAAAGATCGATGTTGTCATAACTTCGGAGGACTATGGAAAACCTTGGTCTGAAGCAATCGGTTGCGATCATGTACAGGTCGACATAGACCGTAGGGCATACCCTTGTTCGGGTACGGCAGTACGAAAGAATCCGTACACCGTATGGCAGTATCTGTCAGACCCAGTCAAAGCGTACTTTGCATTCCGTGTCTGCCTGGTTGGCGCAGAGTCAACCGGCAAAACAACACTGGCACAGGCGCTCGCAGTACACTATGACACAACTTGGGTACCAGAATACGGCCGAACCTATAGCGAAAACGTCGTGAAGGATGTCTGGAACTATACGTGGACATCGCAAGACTTTACGAAAATTGCCAAAGAGCAAGCACGCATCGAGGACGAAGCCGCCACAACCGCTAACAAGATACTCGTGTGTGATACGGATGTATTTGCGACAAGTATCTGGCATAAGCGATACATGGGTGTTCGATCGCCTCAGGTCGAAAAAATAGCGAGCAAACGCCCTCGGGTGTCATTGTATGTGCTGACCGACCCTGAAACACCGTTTCAGCAAGATGGATACCGCGACGGTCAAGACATCCGCGATTGGATGCACCGGGAATTTGTCGACTCGCTTACCATGTGGGGCAAAGATTACATTGTCGTTCGCGGCACGCCTGCAGACCGACTAGAGACAGCAGTACGGGCAATCGATACGCTCATGAAGCAAACTGCGGGAATCAGCGGCAAGGAGTTGCAACTATGAAACAGTTTCGACCGGCTGACAGTTTTGTACGCGTTGCCGCAGCAGTGCCGCGCGTGAGCATTGCAGATGTCGCACACAATATCGAAGCAATTCGAAAACTGTACAAGGAAGCCTGCGACGCACATGTTTCATTAGTCACGTTCCCAGAGTTGTGTATAACCGGCTACAGCCTTGGTGATATTGTTCGACAACAATCGCTATTGCAGCAAGCAGTAGACGGCTTGTGTACGTTGGCCACAGAAACACAGGGAACAAGCACCGCAATGGTTGTCGGGCTGCCATACGCCCATGGCGACAACCTATACAACTGCGCCGCCGTACTAGCCAATGGACAGATCATGGGCATTGTCACAAAAAGTAACCTGCCAAATTATGCCGAATTTTACGAGCAGCGTTGGTATCGTTCTTTCCAAGGCACAACAACGACCCACATACAAGGCAATGACATACCGTTTGGCCAGTCACTATTGTTTCAAATTGACCATATTCCATTTGGCGTCGAGATTTGCGAGGATGTCTGGGTTTCGGATCGACCTTCGCGCAAACTGGTGCAAGCTGGTGCATTGGTGATCGTGAACCCATCGGCATCACCAGAATTGGTTGGCAAGGCAGGTTACAGGCGTGAACTAGTACTCATGACGTCGGCTACCGAACGCTGCGCGTATGTATATGCCAGTGCCGATTGGACCGAGTCGACCACTGACATTGTCATGAGCGGACACTGTATCATTGCCGAAAACGGTCGCATTTTACAAGAACGCCAACCATTTGCACATGACAATCGACTGCTTATAACTGATGTCGATACAGACCATCTACGCCATGATCGGCTACAAGACACGACAGTTTCTTCACTACACGACGCGACCGTCATCGACTGCAACCTACAACGCACACAGACAAACGTACAGCGCGTAACGCCGCGTAGTTATTTTCTGCCAGAGCAAGAAACCGAACAACAGCGGACGGATCGACTGTCCAGCATTGTGGCCATTCAGGCACACGGCCTGGCTCGTCGCCTGCTGGCAAGCAACGCGGCCTGCGTGGTGCTTGGTTTGTCGGGCGGGCTCGATTCTACACTTGCGTTGTTTGTCGCGTTGCGTGCAACGCACATTATAGGTAAAGACCCATCTGGCTTCATACATACACTAACCATGCCCGGACCAGCCAGTAGCACCGCAACCCAACACAATGCCATAAGCTTGGCGCACCATTTGGGAGTTACTTCTGTTACGCTGCCGATTCGCGACATGGTAGTGGCCGAGCAAGGAGTGCTGCAACACACAAATACTACTGACATAGCATATGAGAATATCCAGGCCAGGGCACGTACCGCACTGCTTTTTAACTATGCCAATACCCGTGGAGGGCTTGTTGTAGGAACGGGTGATTTGAGCGAACTCGCGCTTGGCTGGTGCACCTATGGCGGCGACCACCTCAGCAGCTACAATCCAAACGCGTCGATTCCTAAAACACTTGTTCGAGACTTGGTTCGCTTTTGCAGTGAACAGCCCGACTACATCGCCGCCAAACCGATACTCGACAAAATCATCAACACGGTCATTTCGCCAGAGCTTATAGCGCATAAAAAGGGGGAGATTAGCCAGTCCACCGAGGAGCTGATTGGACCATATGAATTGCATGATTTTTTCCTGTATCATGTCTTACGATTTGGTGACACGCCTACGAAAATTGCCTACCTTGCCGGCATGGCGTTTCGGGGTACGTACACGCAATCACAGATCAAACAATGGCTGACACTGTTTTATGACCGATTTGCCAAGAATCAATTTAAACGATCAGTGTTACCTGATGGACCAAAGATAGGATCGGTCGCGATAAGTCCTCGTGGCGACTGGCGCATGCCATCCGATATGACGGCCACGGCGTGGCAATAATTGATTGCTGTACAATATGTATATGACAGTATACACTCCACCAATTCTCACAGCAGACGCCGTGGTTCTGCAGCTTATCAATGATCGCCTGTGCGTTTTGCTGGTGCAGCGCCTACGTGCGCCATTCCGGGGAGCATATGCGCTTCCTGGTGGTTACAATGCCGCCGGCGAGACAACGATTGATTGCTTTGCACGTATCCTCGAAAAAAAGGCTGGCGTACAACAGTCTCAGCTACGACTGGTTGAACAGCTATACACGTTCGATACTGTGGCGCGCGACCCTCGGGGCCATGCTGTCAGCGTAACCTATATGGCGCTCGGCAAGGACATTGTGCCAGTCGCCAGCGACACTACTGAATCGCCAGAATTTTACCCAATCGACGACCTGCCAGCGCTTGCCTACGACCATGCCGACATCATCACCTATGCTCACGAACGACTGAAAGCCAAGATCACCTACACCAATGCGGTCTATGCGCTTTTGGATCCATTGTTTACGCTGACACAGCTCCAGAAAGCCTACGAGGCAATCTTGGGCCACGAGCTGGACAAACGTAACTTCCGCAAGAAATTCTTGAGCCTTGATCTGGTCCGCGAAACTGGCGAGCGTTACCGCGAAGGTGCGCATAGACCAGCACGACTGTATACGTTCAATTCGCAAGAACTCGAAATTCTGTCGCGCAGCTTCGATTAGTCACGCACTCATTGCGCTTCTTTGATAATTAGTGTTGACAATACACTTACTGTGATTTATAGTTGACTGTATTAGTAAGTGTATTTAACACAATTAGTACAAGGAGATCTTATGGAAACAGCAGCAGAGACACATCTCATAGCAGTCGGTGTCGATATACAAAATGACTTTTGTCCTGACGGCAGCCTGGCGGTGCCCCAAGGCAGTGAGGTTGTCCAACCTTTTAATACCCTTGCGGCCCGGGTACGCGATATCGGTGGCGATGTCGTTTTGACACGAGACTGGCACCCAGCGCAAACTACCCATTTTGACACGTGGCCAGTACACTGTGTAGCCGGCACACCAGGTGCCGATTTTCACCCTGACCTGTTTGTCGCCAAAAATGACATAGTCATGAGCAAAGGCATGGGAGCAAGCGAAGATGCCTACTCGGGCTTTCAGGCCAGAGCCGAGAATGGGGCTACGCTTCAGGCGCTCATTGAATCGCAACTAGCAAGACAACGCGACGTTGAACTGCTAATCGGCGGCCTTGCCACTGATTACTGTGTGCGAGCAACTGTATTGGACGCACTTAAGCTACAGAAGCGCTTCGGCGCTGAACGACTTGGCGTCACAGTTTTGAGGCGCTGTATTCGAGCCGTCAACGTACAGCCGACCGATGGCGAGATCGCCATCGCCGAGATGCAAGCGGCAGGCGCCAGATTGGTGGCATAAGGTGAACACCATGAACACAGTAGAATACGGCCCCTTCCCTCACCAGATTTCCGAAAGGCTTGACCTGTACAAGGCGACAATGGGCGAAACAGCGTTTGAAACAGAGCCAGACGCCAAAGTCACCTTTACGTTTAAAAACCGGGGCAGCGAACAATTGTCACAATTCGTCGATGCACAACACTTACAGGATCGACTCGACACAATTGCCTCGCTCGGATTTAGCGATGACGAACTTGCATATATAGCAAGTATTGCGTTCGAGGGTCGCCCTATATGCACAGATGAATACATAGCATATCTGCGAGACAATCCGCTGCCTCCGGTGCGTGTTTCAATCGACAGCCAGAGCACAGATCTGCACATCGAGGCAACCGGAGACTGGCCAATTGTGACATTTTGGGAAACAGTCGTCATGAGCGAAGTAAACGAACTGTACTTCGAGGAATATACACAACGAAATGGTATGCATGTCATGGACTTGTACGACGAAGGCGACCGACGACTTTCCGAAAAAATCGAGCTGCTCCGCGAGCATCCAGACATCCGCTTTGCCGACTTTGGAACCAGACGTCACTTTTCGTACAGGTGGCAACGGCACGTCGTAGAACGACTTATGAACGAGTGCCCAGATCAATTCATAGGAACGTCAAACCTTGCGCTAGCTCACGAATTTGGACTTCGACCAATTGGTACATACGCCCATGAAATGCTCATGGTCAATGCCGCATTAGCTGACGCTCGGGGTAAAGACATTCGAGCTTCGCACAACCAGACAATGCAGAATTGGTACAATTCACATGGCGAGCCGCTCACGATTGCCCTGACTGACACGTACAGTACAGACTTTTTCTTTAGCGATTTTACGCCTGAACAAGCCGCAACGTGGCGTGGTCTGCGTCATGATTCGGGAGACCCCTATGACTTTGGTGAAAAGGCGATTGCTTTTTACGAATCGCTTGGCATTGATCCGCATACAAAAACTCTGGTTTTTAGCGACGGCCTCGACATTCAACAGATCATAGCATTGCAACAACGCTTCGCTGGCCGAATCAATGTACTGTTTGGCTGGGGGACAACCTTGACCAACGATCTTGGGCTGAAAGCGCTCAATATTGTCATGAAAGTTACAGAAGTAGATGGTGCGCATGCTGTTAAATTTAGCGATGTCACTACAAAATACACCGGTGATCCGGAAACCATAGAAAGGTACACACATGTCTTCATTCGAAATCCCGAATCAATCGTTCGAACAGC
>CAYRPO010000016.1:6077-18038 GCA_964426305.1 uncultured Candidatus Saccharibacteria bacterium | reverse complement strand
TTCGGTCTTGAGTTAGTGCCCGAGGCTACTCGGCGCACAGATTCAAGTGCGTTTATCTTACACCCTGCACCATGTCTGTAGAGTATTGGAGTAAGTTCAGCGACCTTTTGTTATACTTTGAGCATAATGCTTAGAAAGAAGCGCAAAACTATGATTTTAGCATTACTTTTGCTTGCTACATTACTGATTGCTGCCATAGTAAGCATAAATATACGACAGCCAATATGCGACGGTAAAGATAAGCTAGATAATGACGGAATGTGTATCATTGAAACACTTGGTGGTTGTAAATATGACCCGAAGCTGGGTCCAGATGCAGCAATATGCCAGTAGTCGTGTTTTAACTTTGGTAGAGTTGTCATACATTTGAACGATAAACATATATTCTCAGTAAATTAGTAACAGGGTATATAATAAGTTTGATGCAGGGTATTTTTAGTAAGTACAGGATGGTTTACCGCCATCTCTGGGAGACCTTTGGTCGTACGTGGCAAGTTCGTCTCTCTTATGTTTTGCAACTTCTCACACGCATTTGTAAGCTGATTTTTCTTCCGATAGCCATCAGCTTGATCATCACACATCTGTCCAAGCAGGAGTATGATGATGCTCGAAATGCCGTGTTCTTCTTTGTGGTATTTTCTTCACTGCTTGGTCTCCTTATACCACTTGTAAAGTACATCGGGATGCGTGGTGAGAACAAAGTCTACCGCGAACTTACTGCTCAATACTTCGCCAAACTAGTAGCTGTAGATATAGAGTATTTTAATTCGAACCTATCGGGTTATTTGACATCAGCTACGAGACACTACGTAGACGGTTGCATACAGTTAGTCCGTACAATACGTGACCGCTACATGACAACTGTCTTGAGTATTGTGTTTCCAATCTGTGTCATTACGTACCTAGATATTCAACTTGGTCTGATAGCCCTTGCACTAAGCATCGCCAACGCTGCCTATATGTTCTGGGCATCGCACGCAATCGGACCATACCGAACAGCATCACGCGAATTATATAAACAAAACTCAGGCAGGATGGCTGATATTGTTTCTAACATCCTTGCCGTCAAATCAACTGCCCAAGAGGCAAGTTATGTCGAGAAGGTGCGCGAAGGTGCAAATAAAGAAGGCGTAGCGTTCACCAAACGTTATACCATGCAAGCAAAGTTAATTGCAGCCCGTGAGGCGATCACCGTGGCAGTGTTTGCCATACTCTTTTTGCTAACAGTGAACCGCATGAGTCAAGGCGCTATTGAACTCACGACAGCAGTGTTGGTTATCACCTACGCAGCAACTATATTAACAGGCGTTTATTCCTTGTCCGATGACCTAGACGAACATGATGATATTGTGGACCGAATTATTCCTGCCTTTGAGATATTAAAACGCCAAAACCTTCTTCAAGACCCCACGAACCCTAAACCTTTCAAGGATCATAAGGGTGTAATCGAGTTCAAAAATGTCTCTTTTTCTTACGAACAAGGTAAGAAATATCGTCCAGTTTTAGAGAACTTTTCTATAGTAATACCAGACGGACAGAAAGTTGGCGTTGTTGGTATTAGTGGTGCAGGAAAAAGTACGCTAACTAAATTACTTCTCCGTTTTAATGATGCAGATAGTGGCCAAATTCTTATTAATGATGTTGATATACGCGAGATGCTTCAGACCGAGCTTCGAAAACATATCGCTTACGTGCCTCAAGAACCGCTACTATTCCACACCAGCATCAAAGATAATGTCGTTCTATCAAACCCTAAAGCCACTGGTGCCGAGGCAAACAAAGCACTAAAGGTTGCTCACGCTCTCGAGTTTGTAGAAAACCTGCCGGACGGCTTAGACAGTGTTGTTGGCGAACGCGGCGTAAAGCTGAGCGGCGGTCAGAAGCAGCGTGTTGCGATAGCGAGGGCGGTACTACAGCACGCTCCAATCATGGTGCTCGACGAAGCTACCAGTGCGTTAGATAGCCATAGCGAACAGATTATTAAGAAGTCATTTGGGGAGGTGCTTAAGGGAAGAACGGCGCTCGTTGTTGCTCACAGACTGAGTACATTATCGGAAATGGACAGGATTATCGTGCTTGATAAAGGCAAGCTGATGGAGGATGGTACTCACGATGAGCTCATAGCTAAGCATGGTTTATATGCTAAGCTATGGCAAAGACAACAGAATTCACTCCTAGATTAGCCATTTTGCATTTTTTCAAAAGATCAGAATTTTGTTAGAAAGTACAATGCAACAGAGAAGAGCACTTGGCTATATTGTGTTTGTTTGGTAAAATACGGTGGTTGTTTGGTGTGTGCCGTTGTAGCTCAGTGGTAGAGCACTTCCATGGTAAGGAAGGGGTCTCGGGTTCAAATCCCGACAACGGCTCCATTTGAGCTCGGTCACTATCAAACGCGGTATGCGTGCATGCCAAAACGTTTGATAGCGTCTGGGCTTGAAAAACAGAGAAACAACTGTTACAATATCAACCAACTAGAGGTTTATTACATATGGCAAGTAAAGCAACAAAGCGAAAAACGATTGGACTGGTCTGTGAAAATTGCGGCCAACGCCATCACTACACAACCAAGAACACGCAAAATACACCAGACAAGGTGATCTTGCGCAAGTACTGTCCAACTACTCGTAGCTATACGACACACACCGAGACTACAAAGAACCTCGGGCGCAATGTTGTAAAAGCAAAGAAATAGCCTAATCACGCTCCGAAGGGGCGTTTTTTAGCTTGCAAGAAATCAAAAAGCATGGCAAGGCCCAAAACGATAGCATTCAAAGAATACCTTCCTTCACTTTTGAGTGTATTGACGTTGTCATACCGTTTGTCAAAGTCTGCAATCGTTTTTAAGTTTATAGGCGCAATCATTAATGCAGTCGTTCCGATCGCTACCGCATATTTGCTGGCGCAGGTCACTACGTCGCTTGTTGCGCTGTTTTCAGGTGATCCTGACGCAAAAAAGCTAACAATTATGTATTTGGCGGCCAGTTCATTATTGGGCTTGCTTGTTCTTGTTTGGTCCAGTATCGACAGCTATGTACAGCAAAAAATTCGGTACACAATTGAGTCGCAAGTGAATGACATGCTGCTTGAGCATTATCTGTCGCTAGAATTCTGGCGGTATGACGACCGCGAAACAAACGACACAAAAGACAAAGCGTACGGGTTTACGCGTTTCTTTGGATATGTGTTTGACCAGATGTTCTCGATTTTTAGCAATTTTGTGGCAATCATCGGTGCAACAATTGCACTTGGCGCCGTCTCGCCATGGTTGATACTGCTGATGCTTGTGGCAGTATGGCCAACGGCGTATGTACAGTTCAAGCTCAATCGCCAAAGGGTAGAGCATTGGAACAATAACACTACAACCAGGCGCAAGATGAGCGCAATTGAAAGCTGGCTTTTGCAGGCGGAGTACATACTCGAAACACGCGTGTTCGGACTAACGAAGTTCCTCATGAAGCAGCGCGCCACATTACGGGACAAAGACGAGAAAGAACGCATTGACTTGGAACGAAAGTACATAGGACTGAATATATTTGGTGATGGTTTTGAAATTATTATTCAGTTTGTGGCTCTGGTATGGATTGTGTTGCAGATTGCAGCACAAAAGCAGCCGGTTGGTCAGTTTGTATTTGTACAAGGACTGTTAAGCCAAATGCTTGGCTCGTTGCGATCTATGCTGTCTACGCTGAGCTATATAGACGAAGATCTAGCCAACTTGAAGTTCTACATAGGTTTTATGCAGATCGCGAAAGCGAAAGCAGGCGACCAGATACTTTCCCAAAACGAACCGCCACTACTGCAGCTACGGAATGTATCATTTTCGTACCCTACGACAAAGGCTCAGGTATTGCAGGACATCACTCTGGACATTAAGCCAGGGCAACACGTTGCAATTGTTGGCGAGAATGGCGCCGGGAAATCTACACTAATCAAGCTCATTCTAGGCCTATACAACCCCACCAAGGGAACAGTTTTGTTGAACAACGTAGACCTCAATCAGTACGCACTTTCTAGCTGGCATAACCGAATTGGAGTACTGTTTCAGAACTATCTGACATTCGATTTTGCAAGCGTACGAGACAATGTATGGTACGGTCGCGTGCAAGAAAAAAATGATCTACAGTCAATCCAAACTGCCCTGCAGCGAGCCCATGCAGCAGCATTTGTAGGCAAACTTCCCAAAAAAGAAGACACGATCACAAGCACATTGTATGAAGACGACGAAGGGACGAAATTATCTGGCGGTCAATGGCAACGTCTGGCGATTGCACGTGTATTTTTTCGCGAGCCAGAGGTGTTGATCTTGGACGAGCCGACGTCGGCAATCGATGCCAAGGCCGAGGCAGATATATTCAACGAAATCTACACATCCATGCAAGGCAAAACAGTTATAACTGTCAGTCATCGGTTTAGCACAGTTCGTCGGGCAGATCTGATTGTTGTCATCGAGGATGGTAAGATTGTCGAGCAGGGTACACATGCCGACCTTATGTTGTTAGCAGGAAGATACGCCAAGCTTTTTGCTCAGCAAGCTGAAGCTTACGCGTCTTAGGGTTACTCCTCGATGACGTCGAGGACAGTGTTGATGTATTCTGCGTGGCTCCACACAAGCGGAGCAACACCAATAGGCGTGCCTTTTTCGGGGTTGATCTGCTCGCTCATAACGCCACTGATCATGCCGTATTGCTCGACCCATGCTAGTATGTCGCGAGCTTTCTCTGGCTGCTTGTCTTGTACGTAGTACTGAGCTATCCAAAGGGTACATATAAACCAAGGATTTCCGGCATAGCCATCAAGTTTCATGTAGTAGTCATTGGGGTAGCGGATGATACCCGTGCTAAGTTTTGGGGTCTGTAGTTGAGCCAAAACTGCGCGCAGCATTGACTGGATGTTGTCGTGTTTTTTTCGGTGCGGGCCAAACATGAAGACAGCATATAGGCTAGAGGCGTCAATAGTTTCGTTGAATGCCAGAGAGCCATCGCCCTGCAGGAGAAAGCCTTTACGATACGTTTTGGTGTCTGGATTGAAAAAGAGGTCAAAGGCTTCGCCAATGCCATCGGCAACACGATTCCAGAGCACTGCATCGTCGGGATAGTCATATAACTCGGCAAATCGCGCTGCAATACGCAAGGCATGCTCGGTTACAGCTGCAGTATATGTAGACGTGAGAAAACGTTCTTCCCATAGATCATAGCTCGCGTGCGGCAGGTTAGTTTCAGGGTCGATATAGCGAGCCATAAAGTTTGCTGCTGGCTGCACAAGCGTAGTATACATGCTCTGTGTAAAATCTGAGTCTTTCGAGGTGTCATAGTATTCGCCAAGCATGCAGATAACGCTTGCCGTTTCGTCTTCTTGAATCGCGAGTTCTTTGCGATTGCCATGAACAAGAGGGTGCCATGTACTGCCAATCGCACGGTCTGGCTGGTATTTGTGCATCATATAGCCTTCGCGATGTAATGTGTCGCGGCAGAATTCAAAATACTTCTTTGGCTCTTCACTGTACCCGAGACGGATTAACGGCCACATGGCATATGCGCCGTCACGTGGCCAAAAATAACAGTAATAGTCGCGGCCATAGTTAAATATAGACGAATCGCCGCTTGCCAACGTAGCGCCCCGACGATCGGTATGGGCTTTGATGATCATGAGCGACTTTTTTGTCAGCTCTTGATGTGCGTGGTCGACTTTTCGTAGCTTTTTATGGCCAACATGAAGCCAGTTTTTCCAGAAATCACGAACTTGTTCTTCGCGGTGGTCAATGCCGGTGCGTCGGATTTCATCCTGCGCCTGTTCGCATTCATATTGCGATGCGGCTGCAATGATATAGTAGTCGAACGCTTCTTCACTGTTGGCATTGATACTAAAATGAAAGCGAATCACACTGTCAACGCCACCGTGCTCGATAGGATTACCCGACAATTCGCCATCTTCAGCGTCAAGATACGTTCCTGCTTTATCCTCGATGCCATAGTTGCCTACTGCATATTGATCAAACGACGTACCGCGGGGTGCTAATCCAGCTATGAGAAGGGCATTGCGACCCTTGTAGTCCAGTATGTAGTTGTCATCGGGGACGTACATGGCCGTGTCGGCACGGCCACTGTTGCTAATCTGGAAAACCTGATGCATAAATACGCGGACATCTGCCTTATGGGGTCGAAGATTAATTACGCGTGCTCGACGTATAAAGACGTTAAACTCAATATCAATAAAATCTCGGAATACCAGCTCAATCCCAAGATGATCAGAGCGCATACTGATAGCGCTAACAAGCGCGTCTGCTTCAAAATCAACACTAATACGCCATGAACCATCATCGACCCAAGAAAAAGCGCCGTCTACCCATACCCCAATCTTGTGGTGTACGCTACGAGCGGTCGTCAGGTTCTCAAGCCCAACGTATGGGTAGTAAAAGTCATGCACAAGACCGTGGGCGTTGAGTCCCACCATCAACTGACTATTGCTTAAAACGACTGGTCGCGCCACTAGGCAGGCAATCCTTTTTCTGCTAATCGAAACTTAAGGTCGTGGTATGCATTCATAAAGTTCGCGAACGCGTCGTAGGGACTGTCATAGGGACTGAAGTAGGCGTGTACATCACCGTCGCCGAACCCCTTTGTGCACATATAGTAATAGTGGTCGCTTGTTTGTAGTAATCTCCAGTCCTCGATAAGGCTTGCATCGCATGATTTAACGATTGAGTCTTCGAGCTCGTATATCGCTTGTAAGGCATTTCGTTGCATACTATTACCCAGCCATGCACTCAGGTCTCGCTCGGTATCCGCCCAGGTGGTCGTTTGCGGGGTGTCAATTGTATCTGCGACCTCAAAAGTGTTGATTGCCTCGCTAAGGGTCATGAAAGTATGGTTTTCTGCTCGCTCAAGCCAAACCTCTGGCAGATGGCGCAAAAAATCAAAGATTCCTGTGTCTGCCCACTGGTGTTCGCCGAATGTCTCGTAGTCCATAAACAGGTTAAATACATCGGCATTGTCCCCAGTGGCACCGAGCCAGTCAGCGTATTTATCGACAGTGAGCGGCCATTCGCCCCATGCTTTGTTACTAAAACGGAAGGCTATATCGTCGCTGAGCTTGTAGTTTTTCATGAGCAAGCGGATGTTTTTTGTGTACGCTGGCCGGTATACAAAGTTTGGACTGCGCCAGCCAAGCACCGCATCACAGCCTTCGGCAATAACACCCTTAAAGCCTGCTTGTTCAGCCCAATATGCGATATCATTGTTGTAGCTCAATTCGGTGTTGCGAAATACTACGGGCGTGACACCGAACAACGCTTCGATTTTACTGCGATGCAACTTTACCTGTTCCTCAAATTCATGCCTTGAGTAGAAAAACGCAAGGCTATGATGATACGTCTCCGCCAAAAGCTCAACACGCCCCGTCTTTACAAGGTCCTGGAAGCTTTTGAGTACCTCAGGAGTCCAGGTCTCAAGCTGATCAAGCAGAGTACCCGTAATCGATAGACTCAGCTTAAATTGCGGATGTGCATCCAGTAACTCCTGGAGAACCCGGTTCGTAGGAATGTATGACTTTTGCGCAATTTTGTCGAGGATGAAACGGTTGTTTGTAAGTTGACTGGGAGCCTCATCATTGAAGTAATGATGATCGCTGCCTGCATCAAAAATAGTATAATGTTTCACTCGATACGGCTGATGTACATGTAAGTGTAGACAGATCGCTTTTTGTTTCATGGCCTCGTTCCTACCAATCTGGCATGCTGTTCGTAGGCTCCCACCATTTTGTGAGCGGCTGCATCCCAGCTCAAGCGTACGTACTCGCTAAAGCTTTGTCTGTGAAGCTCGTCACGTAGCGCATCATTCTGAACGACCGTCGTGATCATGTTAGCCATCTCGTTAACATCCCAGTAGTCTACCTTAATGCAATGCTGTAGTATTTCGGCGACGCCCGACTGTTTGCTGACAAGTACCGGTGTGCCATAGCCTATTGCCTCAAGCGGCGTTAGGCCAAATGGCTCTGAAATTGATGGCATCACAAAGAGGTCTGAAATTGCGTAGGCATCTCGCCATTTTTTGCCACGCTGAAAGCCCGTGAACAGGACCGACTTAGAGATACCAAGCTCTGCGGCTAGCTGTTCGAGCTCAAAACGTTGCTCGCCTGAACCGACAAACAGAAAAATTGTCTTTGGCGCTCGCTTGAGAACTTCGTTGGCCGCGAGCATGAGATTGTACAGTCCTTTTTGGACAGTAAGGCGACCAATATTTGTTACTATACGGTAACCTTGTTCTTTCATCTTTGCCAGGTAGGTATATGCATTGTCGTTATCGAGGGTTTCATATGCATTGATGTCCAGGCTATTGTGTACGACTTCGATCTTGTCTGCTGGAATGCCATATTCGCGAACAATCACATCTTTTGTGAGTTGACTGACGGCGAATACACGATCTGCCAGGAGCAGGCCGATCTCTTCAACTTCATGCACGAGACTGTTGCCAGGTTTACCGCCGGACCGATCGAACTCGGTGGCGTGCACATGAACGACAAGTGGTTTGCCAGAAAGTTCTTTGGCTCGCAACGCTGCTCGAAACGTAAGCCAGTCGTGAGCGTGTATGACGTCAAACTCACCCAAGATCGCAATATGCTCGATGGCTTTGATGTACCGTTCGGTCTGTGCAAATAGACCAACAGCTTCGGTATCGCCATTCGCATAGCGGTATGTGTAGCTATCATATGCCATGCCGCCTCGTTGCACATCAACAACGTGCTGCGGAATAGCGGGTGTAACCTTCATAAAATCGATGTTATGGTCGGCTGTGTACGGTACGACGAATTCTATATCGACACCCTTGGTGGTGAGTGCTTTGCACATCTGTAAGCACGCGACACCCAAACCGCCGCTGTTATGCGGTGGCAGTTCCCAGCCCAACATCAAGACCCTCATTAAATGGATATTTCTCTTTGATTAACTGATACTAAAACCTAGTATAGTTGTGAAAAATAACAAGCACAACCTTTTTTACAGATGAAAATACCAACGAAACATGTTACAATAGGCACAATGATTTAGATCACAATAATCTCCCGGACGTAAAGGACCCCTATAACATGACAACCCAACAGATACGAAACATTGCTATTATTGCCCACGTTGACCATGGAAAAACAACAATTGTTGATGCGCTTTTGAAGCAAAGCAACACATTTCGGTCTAACCAGGCCGAAATGGGCGAAAAGCTCATACTAGACAGCGGCGATCAAGAACGTGAGAGAGGCATTACTATACGCGCAAAGCAAACCGCCATCAGCTATCTTGAGTATCGTATTAACATCATCGATACGCCGGGGCATGCTGACTTTAGCGGAGAAGTAGAACGAACACTGAACATGGCAGATGGCTGTTTGTTAATTGTTGATGCGCAAGAGGGGCCGATGCCTCAAACAAAATTTGTGCTCAAGAAGGCTCTTGAAACTGGGTTGCGTCCGTTGGTCGTGATCAACAAGATCGATAAACGAGACTCGCGTATTTTCGAAGTAGAAGATGAAATCGCCAACCTCTTTTTAGAGCTTGCGACCGACGACAGCCAGCTGCATTACCCGACATTTTATGCCATTGGTCGCGAAGGCAAGGCCTGGGACATGCGGCCCGAGGAAATCACCGAAGATGCAGACATGACGCCGCTACTTGACGCAATCATTGCTGAGGTGCCAGCTCCAAGTGGTGACAGTGAAGCACCCTTACAGATGCTAGTGACGGCTTTGTCATGGGATAGTTTTTTGGGTAAATATGCCATAGGTCGTATCGCAAACGGCAAATTGAAACCTGGTCAGCCTGTCGTACTTATAAAGAAAGACGGAACGCACGTAAAAGCAAAAGCCGAAAAACTGTTCGTCAGTCAAGGTTTGTCAAAAATCGAGATCGATAGCTCAACGTGTGGCGATATTGTTTCGATCACTGGCATTGGCGTCGCACACATTGGTGATACTATCGCAGATGCCGAGAATCCAATTGCTCTACCAACAATCACATTAGAAGAGCCGACACTCAAGATTAGTCTCCATCCGAATGCGTCACCTTTTAAGGGTCTCGAGGGGGACTTCACGACGTCGCGACAAATCGGTGATCGACTACAACGGGAACTAGAGACAAATATTGGGTTACGTATAGAGGATGACGGTATTGGCTTTTTGATTTCAGGACGAGGGGAACTTCACTTGAGCGTCTTAATCGAAGCAATGCGACGCGAGGGATTCGAGTTTGAAGTTGGCCGACCACAGGTGGTTACGAAACAAATCGATGACGTGCTGCATGAGCCAATCGAAGAAGTGACTATCGAAGTGCCTGATGAACACGTTGGGCCGGTGCAGCAAGAGCTGGGCATGCGACGGGCAGAGCTAGTAGGCCAAGATCTCACTGGTCGCGGCGTAACGCGGCTGGTGTATCAAATCCCAACGCGCGCGCTGCTTGGTGCAAAAAATACCTTACTCACTACAACGCGCGGTACAATCATCATGCATAGCCTTATGGCTGGGTATCGGCCGATGGGAGCTCCTCTGCCACAGGTACGGAATGGTGTACTCATTGCCTTCGATACCGGAGCTGCCACAGCATACGCGCTGCAAACTGCCGAACAACGTGGCACATGCTTTATAGGACCCGGTACCAAGGTGTATGCTGGACAAATTGTTGGCTTAAATAGTCGATCTGATGACATGGAGATCAATATTGTTAAGGAAAAACACCTTACAAATATGCGCAGCAAAAGCAGCGACGGTGCAGTTCAGCTCACGCCACCTATCATCATGAGTCTCGAGCAATGTCTCGACTTTATCGAGGATGACGAGCTCCTTGAGGTAACGCCAAAAAACTTGAGACTGCGCAAAAAGCAACTTGATCCAAATCTTCGTAAACGAGCTAAAAAGTAAAAATCTTTGACGACACATACAGTACAATAAGCATATGCAACAAGGGAAAACGAGCACCAACTACTTTCCGTCACGAGAAGAAGCTGGCTACATCTTGGCTCGCAGGCTCAAAAAATACCGCTACGAAAACACAATCGTCCTCGCGTTAAGTGAAGGAGGCGTGCAGGTTGGCGCTAGTATTGCCAGAACATTACACTCACTCATTGCTATGCTGATGACACGTGATCTGACGCTCCCCGGGGACTCAACAGTCGTTGGTGTGATCAATGAGCTTGGTGGGCTTACGTACAACAGCGCTTTGTCAACGGGCCAGCTAGAAGATTTTTTGAGTGAATACCACGGCTTTGTAGAGCAGGAAAAACTTGACGTCATGAGGCAGATGCACGTTGCGTTGGGTCAAGGCGGCCTGATTTCATCCGATTATTTTCGAGAGCGTGTTGTTATCGTTGTTGCTGATGGCACTTTGAATGGCATGGCTTTCGAAGCAGCATATAATTTTTTAAAGGCCATCCATACCAAGCGCGTCATTATGGTGTCGCCGGTTGCCTCGTTAAATGCCGTTGATCGTATGCATATACTTGCAGATGAGATGCACTGCCTCAACGTCACTGAAGGTGTTTTTGAGATTAACCATTATTATGAAAACAACACTCCACCAACACGGGCACAAATCATCAGTACAATCAACCGCATTATCATAGAGTGGCATGGCGAAACACACGCGGCTCCATCCCGGCACAAGGCCGTCACGCGCCAACTACTCCCCAAACAACAAGAAGTGGCCCCAGAGGAATAATCCCCCATGACACAGCAAGATGCGTTGGCTATCATGGAAGCTGGACATTCGGTATTGTTAACTGGTGCTGCCGGTACTGGAAAAACATATGTCTTAAATCAGTTTATTCGACGCGCGCGCAACAAAGGCAAGCTCGTTGCAGTTACTGCCACAACTGGCCTTGCTGCGACACATCTGAATGGCACGACTATACATGCTTGGTCTGGGATCGGTATCCATGATGAGCTACCACGCCGCTTTATGGATCGGCTTGCAAAGGGAAGAAT
>CAYRPO010000016.1:0-5977 GCA_964426305.1 uncultured Candidatus Saccharibacteria bacterium | reverse complement strand
TTTTTGACAGGGCGACAACTTGCCGCATTACGTGCACGGTCACAGAGCGTAGCTGACCCCTGGGAGACAACAACCAGGCTGATGACAACAAATCAAGACGTTGACAGTATTAACTCAGAAGCGATTGCTCAGATACAGGGCAAAAGCGTCTATTTTGACATGGTGACAAGCGGCCGCAAAGAGTATGTGGAGAGTTTTAAGAAATCATGCCTGGCGGCAGACGTTCTAGAGCTAAAAGTTGGTGCGCATGTAATGTGCATCAAAAACAGTCAGGAACGAAAATATGTCAACGGCTCACTGGGCATAGTTGAGGCATTCGACCCTCTTACTACATATCCGATTATTCGGCTCAACAATGGTCGGCGATTAACTATGAAGCCTGACACGTGGCAGCTGACAGATGGAGACAAAGTACGAGCCAGTATCAGCCAGCTCCCACTGCGCCTAGCCTGGGCAATCACCGTACATAAAAGCCAGGGGATGACACTCGATGCGGCGCGAATTGATCTGAGCAATGCTTTTGTCGAAGGTATGGGATATGTGGCACTTTCGCGCGTCAAGAGCTTGCAAAGCCTGAGCCTGGACGGGCTCAATGGCATGGCGCTTCGAGTAAGTCCGCTCGCAAAAGAGATCGACGGCGAATTGCAGTCGCGCAGCGAAATAGCGCAATCCGAAATGGCAGCGACAATCAAAAAATGGCACGAAGCCGAGGCACAACAACCCGAAGATGCCCCGGCACCAGTGAAGACTGGACGCTCTTGGGCCGACAAGCTAGCAGCAATGCGTCAAGAATATCCGAACGCATACAAACCGTGGTCTGAGCATGATGATAAAAAACTAGTGGTAGCATTTTCCGAAGGCAAGGACATCGGTGAGCTGAGTGCGCTACTAGGAAGACATCGCGGCAGCGTCCGCCAACGACTCGAAAAACATCTTGGCCCAGATGTATTCAGTCAACAATAGCGCGCCACGACGTGCAAAGCGTACTGTATGCCAGTTACTGCGAACCTATGTCGCGGCGTACGAAGTATACAAATCCCAGCATACTCATAGCCGCAATCGTGACAACAAGTACTGCAACGTTGCCCCAATCGAGGCCATATTTTAGAATACTTGGCGTATTGAAATAGTGGAATGGCGATACCGTATCTACTGTGCGTAAGGCTTTGACACCAACTGCCAACGACGTTACGACGTACGTAACAAAAGCAAGCATACCCACCACACTACCAGAGATGCCTCGCCGCCCAGTGATGGCACCAAGTGAAAATGCGGCTGATCCAAATACAAGCGTGATCAGCCACATGCCGAACGTTGCCTGAGCCATTCGCCACCAGTCCATCGACTCCCCTATAAAAAGCCCGCTCACAAAAACTGACACAAAAACCATTCCATTGGCAATCAGCGTTAGGACACACAGCGCTATGTATTTTTGCAGATACGCTTTTTGTCTCGTAACGGGCTGTGCTAGCAAAGACTGCAACGTGCCGTCTCCTTCATCCCCGGCAATAAATCCAGATCCCAAAATCACCGCCATGATAATCGTCAAAAATACCATCTGCGCAACCACCTGTATGTCTACATATCCGGCCAGTGTCTGGTATGCAGAGGCATCGCCCAAAAACGCTTTGACCGATTCTGGAACATCCTGTAATGACTGCCCGAATGCCTCTCTGAATGTTGGAAACAAAAGCGTCGTCATGGCGGTCATCGACACTATGGCGGCCGACCAAGCAACAAGCGACCAGCGTTTTTCATATAGTGATTTTAAGAAGATATTGCGTAACATGTTAATCCTTGTAAAATTCCATAAATGCCGACTCCAAATCGCCCTTAACAATGCTTATATCTGTAACCGGATAAGAGCTAATGGCCTTTAGGAGCATATCTATATGGCCAACATATGTAAACGAGTACAACGCATGGTGCGTAGTTGATGCACGTATGCCTGGTAGCGTACGTAAAACTGAACTGATTTTTTTGTCGCTACATACGAGTGCGACCTCATATGGTGCGTTACGAACGATCGATCCTATGGGCTTGCTCGCTAACAACGCACCTTCTTTGATGAATGCTACATGATCACAGAGCTGCTGTACTTCACTTAATATATGTGAAGATATAAATGTCGTTCGACCAGCCTGTTTATGTTCCAGTACGATCTGGTTAAACTGCTCTTGTATGAGTGGGTCAAGGCCGCTCGTTGGTTCGTCGAGTATCAGCAATTCAGGTTTGTGCATGAGCGCAGATATCAGACCAACTTTTTGCTTGTTGCCGCGAGATAGTTTTTTGATTTTTTTGCCCAGATCGCAATCGAGTCGCTCCGCCAGCTCAGCTACGTATTTTTTGTCATAGACGCCTCGTAGCGCACCAAAATACAATAGCTGCTGCTCTCCAGTCAGAGAGCCGTCTAGTGCCATGTCACCAGACAGGTACCCAACTCTCCGTCGAATATCAATACCATGGACCTTGCTGTCGTTACCGAATATGTGCGCACTCCCGGAGGTCGCGCGTAATAGGTCAACCATAATACTAATCGTCGTGGTTTTACCAGCCCCATTCGGACCCAAAAAGCCAAAAACTGTTCCTTGTTCGACCGACAAGTCAATGTTTTTGATGCCACGGCTATTGCCGTAGGTCTTTGTGAGACTAGTTAGCTTGATGACATGTTCCATATATGTGACGCAATCTAGATTATCATGAACACTACTGGTCTATGGATGTTTGAGAATCGTCGCCTGCGGTAAGCTGTGTGTCGCTCACTACAGCATTTGTTACCTTGTCATCTTTGATAGCAATCTTATAGTATTTGCTATCACCACCACTCACCGAGTACACAAGTACTCGTGTATCATTGGCGGTTGTAGCACTGTCCGTTTCGGTTTGCGACGATCCGATTGCGTTATGAAGAAAGGCGAAGTAGTCCAAGATCTCCTGATTATCACTCTGAGGTAAGTCCGTCAGGCCTAACGCTGTTTGATAATCTTCTGATCGAATGGCGCTCGAAAAATTATTGGCCGTTGCTCTGTCCTGCGCTGCCGGCACAATGAGTGCGATCACAAACAATACAGTGGCCACAATTGACACCAACAAAACCACCACATTAACAATGATACTCACTGTCGCCAGTGAATTTTTAAAGCCAGCTTTTTTCGATTTACTTTTGGCTACAATCGCCAATACAAGACCGGCAAGATTAAAGAAAAAAGCCAAAATCAGACTAATAATAGCAAGAGTTTTGCCTGGGTCACTCGCGACTGGCGCAGCATACTGCACATTTGGTGGTACAGAGGGCGTAGGTGGCACGTACTGTGGCTGCGGCACGACCGGTACGGGCTGCGGGACAGGCTGCTGTGGCGGATTTGGCGCCTGAGTATCTTGGGTCGATCCTGGGTTTTGAGTTGGTTCCATGGAAAATCTTTCGAGTTATATGCTATATAAGCGTAAGTATATACAAGTTTTAAAAAAATCCAAAACAGGCATATGCATGGCCTTTTTGTAGACAATTTTGCTGCGCAGACTGTATGCACAAGACGCAGTCAGTGCCCTGTGCATACATTACCAAGCTCTGCAGGCCATGTCAGTGGTCACGTCTGCGATAGCGTTTTTAACGCTGCAGAATCTAGGCCGATAGTAAGGAGGATGACAAATGACAAGGTCCTTCATTCACTTGATATACATGGACATTGCATGAAAAACGCCCCAGGCTGGTTTGCCTGGGGCGCGAGTTGTGGACTAGGCGGTTTCGAAGCCGCATCTTTCCGCCGAAGCGGGTGCTCTACGTGTGAGCTACAAGTCCTACCAACTTGAGCCAGAGACGATGTGGCTCAAATCACGGAAGTTCGGACGACCTCAACGGCCCACTTGGCGAATTCGTCGGCCGACATTGCGGTGAGGCCACGTGAAGCGGCTTCTTCCGCCGAGAAGTAGAGCCGCTTGTACTCAGCGAGGTTGATGTGCTGGACCTCTCCGCCCGGCTGCCGCACGATCCAGTCACCGGTGTCGAGAACGTAGTCGGCTTCACGGACATCACCTTGGGCGTTCGGGATGAGAGTGACGATGCGACACGGACCAGTTGCCTGGTAGGCGTACGGGACGGCCGTCTTCACCCAGTACCCCGGGCGGATCGGGCTGTGCATCGCCTCCCACTGCTCCCTGGCCGAACCGTAGGCAACCACACCCTTGTCGCTGTCGACGATGGCGTAGTAGCTACCGTAGAAGACCTGGACGCTGCCCCACTGGGGACGGATGAAGCTCGGCAGTTCTGCACCGTCTTCAGTGAGGGGCATGATCACGAGCACCGCATGCTTGACGCTTGGGCGCGGGTAGATCGGGAAGGCCATGGCCTGGTCGAAATGGACTTCAGGGACATGATGAACATTCATGCTACGCCACCTCCGATTCCTCGAAGGCGCGCAGCGGGAACTCGATGAACGCTCGACCTGAGCCTTGCTTGATCTTGGCGTGGATCTCGATTGCCTCGAGAAGCTCGATCACGCGCTCGCCGATGGGTCCATCCCCCACTGACAGGTGCGCCGAGGGGTTGGCCGGTTCGAAGCCCCAGAGGATCCCAAAGGCAACGCCTTTGGCCCAGTAGTTGGTCACGCGCTCGATGTTGCTGATGACCGGGACCCCCTGGCTCTTGAGCCAGTCGTAGAGGCGGATGAGGGTCAGCTCGACTGCGCTGCGCGGGACGAGCATGTAGCGCCGGTACTGCTCGGGGGTCAACACACCCTTGTCGTCTCGGTCGTACTGGATGCGGTAGTCGCTCCCCGGTCGGCCCTTCAGGCCATCCTGGATGTCGATGGGCATGAGCAGGCGGATGTTGACCCGCTGGACGGGACCCCTCCCGGTGCTCACATGTGGTCGTCCGAAGAACGAGTCGCAGTCGTGGGGTCGTTCCTCGACAAGCGTATTGCCGGCATACATGGTGCTCTACCTCCTAGGGCGTAGCTCTTGATTTCAAGGAACACCCGAATCATGTCGGGGCATATGTATATTAAAATACTTTTAGCGCATGTGTCAATGTGTCGTAATAGTTCAATAGCTTGGAATCACCCTAAAAGGAGTACAAGCTACGGGTATGAGTTATTCAAAGAATCCTAATCTACCAAAAGTACGAGCTGACGCTGTTAGGTTGATTCGTGCTGGTGTCAGCACTCGGGCAGTAGCCCGCCACTTTGGGTACTCACAGAGTGCCGTAGTGAAATGGTGCAAGAAAGTACCGGAGAATACGTACCAGTATCGCACTATCCCCAACCGAAAGTTCGCGGCCATGGCATCACTCGAAAGAGCTAGACGATGCAATTGTGCAGCACATTTTGGATCTACGACATGCTCTAAGCCACCGCCGGACAGTTCCCAACTACCATCTTTTTCGCGCAACAATAGAATACGACTCTCATCATCTTTGATTATCGCTTTTACTGAAATTCTATATGTGCATGGTATGTCATTCATGCTATCAACTATATCAAATAAAAAAGACCTCCAAAGAAGTCTTTCATCATACTTATGCTTGGCAGGGCGTGCTAGTACAAGTTAGAACGAAGCTAGTGGCCGGCAGTATATGAAAAATGGTATTATAGATATGAAATAAATCCGCCTTGACACCCTCGTTTTGCTCAGACAACAAGAGGCTGCGGTTTCACTCAAAAGAGCATTAATTTATAGGTCGAATAAGTTAATTATTAGTAATATGGAGTACTTGTATGAAAGATACGAAAGAAGAAAAACACAAAAAAGAGTTAGAAGCTTGGAAAGAGTACAAAGAAAACTACCAATGGCCAGTACAACATTGGCGTGCTTGGGGATCTTGGTTTAGCTGGGGATCACCTGTAGGGCTTGGTCTGTTTATCGCATTGACCATGATTTCAATCGGTGTATTTATTTGGCTTATTAAAATATAAATAACGCCAGATAAAGGAAAAACGTCACTTTTTTTGGTGACGTTTTCTATTGTGCTTATGCTTGGCAG
>CAYRPO010000015.1:0-18196 GCA_964426305.1 uncultured Candidatus Saccharibacteria bacterium | reverse complement strand
AATCCATCCGCACCTTCCGGTACGGATACCTTGTTACGACTTAACCCCAATCATGTCCCCCACCTTAGGCCGAGGCAAAGCTCAGACTTTGGGTGTTGGCCACTTTCATGGTTTGACGGGCGGTGTGTACAAGACCCGGGAACGTATTCACGGTAGTGTGCTGACCTACCGTTACTAGCGATTCCAGCTTCATGCAGGCGAGTTTCAGCCTGCAATCCGAACTGAGACCGGCTTTGATGGGATTTGCTCCCCCTCGCGGGTTGGCAGCCCTTTGTACCGGCCATTGTAGCGTGTTTGTAGCCCAAGGCGTAAGGGTAATACTGACCTGACATCATCCCCCCCTTCCTCCCTGTTGCCAGGGCAGTCTAGCTAGAGAAATTCAACTAACTATAAGGGTTGCGCTCGTTAATGGACTTAACCATACATCTCACGACACGAGCTGACGACGGCCATGCAACACCTGTCACCGGGTTCCCGAAGGCACAGTTTCCTTTCGGAAGCCTTCCCGGGATGTCAAGCCTTGGTAAGGTTCTTCGCTTACCATCGAATTAAACAACACGCTCCACCGCTTGTGCGGGTCCCCGTCAATTCCTTTGAGTTTTAATCTTGCGACCGTACTCCCCAGGCGGGATGCTTAACGCGTTAACTTCGCTACTACTCAGGTCGATGTGAGTAACAGCTAGCATCCATAGTTTACGGCGTGGACTACCGGGGTATCTAATCCCGTTTGCTCCCCACGCTTTCGTGCCTTAGTGTCAGGAATGAGCCAGTCACCTGCCTACGCCATCGGTGTTCCTCCAAATATCTACGGATTTCACTCCTACACTTGGAATTCCAGTGACCTCTCTCATCCTCTAGCTGAACAGTTTAAGATATGTCTGTATGGTTGAGCCACACGCTTTCACATCTTACTTACTCTGCCACCTACGCAACTCTTTACGCCCAGTAATTCCGGATAACGCTTGGATCCTACGTATGACCGCGGCTGCTGGCACGTAGTTAGCCGATCCTTATTCATGTGTTACCGTCATATTCTTCGCACATAAAAGCAGTTTACAACCCGAAGGCCTTCATCCTGCACGCGGCGTTGCTCCATCAGGCTTTCGCCCATTGTGGAAAATTCCCTACTGCTGCCTCCCGTAGGAGTCTGGACCGTGTCTCAGTTCCAGTCTGGCTGATCATCCTCTCAGACCAGCTAAAGATCGTCGCCTTGGTGAGCCATTACCTCACCAACAAGCTAATCTTACGCAGGCCATTCCCAAAGCGTCCGAAGACTTTGATCCGAAGACCACATGCGGTATTAGCCACCCTTTCGGGCAGTTATCCCTCACTTTGGGGTATGTTCCTACGCGTTACTCAGCCGTCCGCCGCTCGCCGACATTCCTCACTAAAGTTCGGAATTTTCGTAAATCGTAAATAGTAAATCGTAAATAGTCAAAAACTATATACGAAATATGAAATACGAAATACGGTTCCGAGCCTCGGTGAGGAACTCGCTGCCGCTCGACTTGCATGTATTAGGCACGCCGCCAGCGTTCATCCTGAGCCAGGATCAAACTCTCCAAAAAAGAGTAGACCTAAATCTACAAAATTTCGCTGACATTCGAAATTACTTTCAAAAGTATCAACATTGACGTTGACGTTGCACTACTCAATTTTTAACGATCATCTCAAAGGGCCGATTCCGACACCTCAAAAGCAACAGGGGCTATTGTACGTAATACAGGGTTCGTCGTCAACCCTTTTCTTTGCAAAATACGTAGCGAAACTTACAACCCCCTACTCAGCACCCCGCCCACAAGTAGCCCCAGACCAATGCCGGCAGCAATTTGAGTTAAGGTATGGCCTTGAGCGTTTCCAACTTTTGTTTCGAGTTTAATGTGTGCTTTCTCAGCTACTTCATGTATCGCTGACGTCTGCTGTCCTGTTGTCCGACGCACACCAGCTGCATCATAAGCAACGATCCCTGCAACCGCCAGGCACAATCCAAAGACGGCACTGTCTATCCCCTCGCCAACCCCCACTACAGTCAGAAGGCTAACCATGAGTGTCATATGCGAGCTTGGCATTCCGCCTGAACGGACAAAATCATCTAACTGAAAGCCGTCCTTTCTGAGGCTCAGACAAAACTTAATCGCTTGTGCAACAAGCCATCCCACAATGGGCGCAATGATATATACGCCCGTTTTCATACTCTATTGGCCGCCTTCTTCTGTGTCGTCATCGTCTACTGCCGCCTCATGAACAAGCGCTAATGACGCTACCGTATCACCAGTGTTGATGCGCATGACACGCACGCCTTGCGTTGCCCTTCCGAGCTCAGAAATATCTTTGAGGCCGAGGCGAATTGTCTGACCCTGTGTAGAGATGATAATGACCTCGTTTTCGGTAGCCGTGAGTGTTGCCATACCAATAATCGGTCCGGTCTTTGAATTGACAACTGCTGAACGGATACCGACGCCACCTCGAGCATGTGGCGTAAATTGCGACACTTTTGTTCGTTTACCATATCCCAGCTGACTGATCACGAATATGCTCGAATCCGCCGCCACAAGATCCATACCAATCACCAGGTCATCGGCACGTAACCGGATACCACGAACACCTCGAGACACGCGGCCCATCGAACGCACATCTTTTTCATGGAAACGCATAGCTTGACCCTTGGCCGTAGAGATAAGCACCTCATGATCACCACTACTGAGTCGAATCCAACGCAATTCATCGCCCTCGTCCAAGTTGATCGCAATCAATCCAGAATTGCGCACATTCTTGTACTGTTCGTATGGTGTCTTCTTTACGACACCCTTGATTGTACACATAAACAAGTAGCCGTTTTCTTCAGCACGATTCACACGGATCACCGAACTGATTGTCTCCTCTGGCTGCAATTGTAGTAAGTTGACGATTGCTATTCCTTTCGCGCTGAGACTTGAAGATGGCACTTCGTAAGCCTTTAAGCGGAA
Organism: uncultured Candidatus Saccharibacteria bacterium; assembly: GCA_964426305.1. Taxonomy (GTDB): domain Bacteria; phylum Patescibacteriota; class Saccharimonadia; order Saccharimonadales; family CAIOMD01; genus CAYRPO01. The sequence goes on along the minus strand of CAYRPO010000015.1, from coordinate 15,230 downwards.
TACTCGCCCCTTGTTCGTAAAGAACAGCAGATAGTCGTGAGTACTCGCCAAAACGAGATGCTGGATGATATCTTCCTCCCGAGTTGCCATACCTCGTCTACCCTTGCCACCCCGACCCTGCTTCTTGTACTCGGCGACTGAACTGCGCTTGATGTAGTTATTTGCTGTCAATGTAACAACGACTTGCTCATCTGGTATCAGTTCTTCATCGCTAAACTTACCTAGCTCGTTTGGCACAATTCGCGTTCGACGCTCATCGCCGTACTTGTCACGAAGCTCTTTCAGCTCGTCCTTTATAACACCTAAAATTCGCTGCTCGTCTGCCAATATTGCTTTCAATTCAGCAATCAACTTACGCAGCTCAGCCAATTCGTCTTCGATCTTCTTACGCTCCAGGCCTGCAAGCTGTCGAAGTTGCATTTGTAAAATTGCTTTGGCCTGAATCTCGCTGAGCTTAAACTTGGTAATCAAATTGACCTGCGCCTCTTCGGTGGTCTCGCTGCCACGGATCACGGCAATCACTTCGTCGATATGATCAAGAGCAATTGTCAAACCTTCCAGGACATGCGCTCGAGCTTCAGCTTTCTTGAGTTCAAACTCAGTACGACGTCGCACCACAACCTGACGATGCTTGATGTACTCATGCAAGATATCCCCAAGGCCCAAAATGCGCGGCTGAATGCCGTCGATCAGGGCAAGCATATTGTAGTGAAACGATGTCTGTAATGGAGTTAACTTATAGAGCTGATTGAGAACTTTTTTTGGGTACGCATCTTTCTTCAGATCAACGACGATCCTTACCGTACCTCTTGCACTCTCATCTCGTAAATCACTGACGCCTGTGATCTTCTTGTCCTTGACTAGATCAGCGATTTTCTCGAGCAAGCTTGCCTTGTTGAGGCCGTAAGGAATTTCAGAGATCACAATGCGATGCGTACCTTTTTTGGCGCGCTCTTCGATATCGGCGACACCGCGGACAACAACACCGCCTCGTCCGGTAGCATATGCAGATCGCAAGCTGCTTTGCCCAAAAACCACACCACCCGTTGGAAAGTCAGGACCTTTGACGTATTGCAAAAGATCATCCAGGGTCGCCTCAGGATTATCAATGAGATGAACTGTGGCATCGACAATCTCGGTCAGGTTGTGCGGCGGAATTGATGTCGCCATACCAACAGCAATACCGATTTGACCGTTGAGCAACAAGTTTGGTAGTTTGGCTGGTAATACCGACGGCTCTTGCTTGCGGCCATCGTAGTTGTCCCGCCAATCAACAGTTTCTTTGTCAATGTCGCTCAGCATCTCTTCGGCTACACGAGCCATACGGGCCTCTGTATAACGCATCGCAGCGGGCGGATCACCATCCATAGAGCCAAAGTTACCCTGACCATCAACCAGCATATAACGCATTGACCAGTCTTGAGCCATACGAACCATAGAGTCATAGATCGCCGAATCACCGTGCGGGTGATAGTCACCCATCACCGAACCAACCACTGTGGCCGATTTTCGATGCCGTGCGCTAGCACGCAGGCCTTCCAGGTTCATGGTGTACAAAATACGCCTATGTACCGGCTTCAGACCATCTCGTACGTCCGGCAAGGCACGTGCAACAATCACGCTCATGGAATAGCGTAGGTAGCTATCTTCCATAACATTTTCGACAGTGCTACGTTCTACCAATCGAGAATGGGTCTGCGCTGGAATGATCTCTAGCTCTGGTGTTTCGTTTATTTCGTTTTGTAGTTCGTCAGCCATAGTTAGATATCCAAATCCTTTACAAACTTAGCGCGAGTCTGGATAAAGTTCTTTCGCAACTCGACTTCTTCGCCCATGAGCTTATTGAAAATCGCATCTGCTTTTTCGGCATCTTCAATCCGTACCTGGATCAGCACGCGATTTTCTGGGTTCATGGTCGTCTCCCATAGCTGGTCGGCGTCCATCTCTCCAAGACCCTTGTAGCGCTGCACTTCTGAAACGCCAGCTTGCTTACGCTTGTCGTCGCTTGAGTCGATGTTTGCACCATTGGCACGACGATCTTCTATGAGACGATCTATCAATTCATCACGCTCTTCGTCAGAGTAGGCATAGAGCTTCTTTGTCGCAGATTGCTTCAGGGCATACAGTGGTGGCTTAGCCAGATACAAGTACCCGCCCTCTATCACAGGAGTCATGTAGCGGAAGAAAAATGTGAGTAGTAGTGTGCTAATGTGCGAACCGTCGACGTCGGCATCGGTCATGATGACAATTCGATGATATCGCAGGCCGTTCATGTCAAACTGTTCATCAATTCCGACGCCAAGAGCCTTGATGAGGCTCACGATTTCATTGTTGGCAAGCATCTTGTCTAGCCGAGCACGCTCAACATTCAAAACTTTACCGCGAAGCGGCAAAATTGCCTGTGTTTTACTGTCACGGCCACTCTTTGCCGAACCACCGGCCGAATCACCCTCTACTAGATAGATTTCTGAGATGCTCGGATCTTTACTTGAGCAGTCGGCCAACTTACCCGGCATAGAAGCGCCGTCTAGGACTCCCTTACGTATGATGCTTTCACGGGCAGCACGGGCTGCCTTACGCGCGCGAGATGCCAATAAGGCCTTGCCAATAATCCCCTTCGCAACAGCCGGATTCTCCTCCAGATAGTACGAAAAATATTCACTCATCACCTTGTCGACGTAACCACGAATCTCCGGATTGCCAAGTTTATTTTTGGTCTGGCCTTCGAACTGCGGATCCGGTATCTTTACCAGGATCACGGCAGTTAAGCCTTCGCGGCAATCTTCGCCAGTGAGATTCTCTTCTTTTTCCTTGAGAAGCCCATTTTTACGAGCATAGTCATTTACGACACGTGTTAATGCCGTTCGAAAACCAACCAGGTGCGTGCCGCCATCTGGATTAAAGACATTATTTGCAAAAGCCTTAACCGTCTCATTGAAGCTGTCATTGTATTGCAACGATACCTCGACCATGACGTCCTCTGTCTGCTTTTCAACGTAAAAAACTTTATCACCGACCACATCCTTACCAAGGTTCAGATGCCTAACATAACTTTGGATGCCACCTTCGAAATAAAATCCATACGTATCGCCAGTTCTCTCGTCAAGAACTGTAGTCTTAACGCCTTTTGTGAGATATGCCTGATGGCGCAAGTAGTCAACGACCCATGCATATTCAAATTCAGTTACCTGAAAAATCGTATCATCTGGCCAAAAAGCAATTATAGTCCCCGAGCCCGCGGCCTTGCCTACAACCTCAAGTTCAGACGTTGGAACGCCACGTTCGAATGTTTGCTGATACAATTTTCCATCTTTGCGCACCTGCGCCACAAGCCGTGAAGATAATGCATTCACAACACTGATACCAACACCATGCAAGCCACTAGACACTTTATAGCCACCACCGCCAAACTTACCTCCAGCGTGCAAAATGGTCAAAACTGTCTCTAACGTACTCTTACCCGTCTTCGGGTGTATATCGACAGGAATGCCGCGCCCATTGTCTTCGACACGTATACCGCCATCCGCCAACATGGTCACGTTGACATACGAAGCATGACCAGCAATAGCCTCGTCAACAGAGTTGTCGGCAATTTCCTTGATAAGATGATGCAAGCCGTCACGGCCAGTTCCACCAATATACATACCGGGGCGCTTACGAACTGGCTCGAGCCCCTCTAGAACTTGGATCTGTGCGGCATCATAGTTCGATGCTGTTTGTTTCGTCATACCCTCTCACATCTTTAACAATAATTCCGTCTCAGTATAGGCAGTTTTGTCAAATTAGACAACCATAAGCTGGTTGATTGAACACACAAAAATATGGTTTAATCTAAATTAAATAATGTACTCAGTAGGTACAGCTTAATAAAAATCCTAAGAAGAAACGTGTGGTGATGTTCCGCAAGATCGTATCGCGACTACCCTACCAACCCAGTCTCCTTGTAGAACTGGTGTATTATTCGCATCGTTTGCGACAAGAGCAGTCCATGCGACGCCTTGGCCTTGTCATGATGGCCATACTACTAGCATTACAGACGAGTATGATCATTTTTCCCGCAAAACCATCGGTTGCTGCAAGTGCAAGCGACATTGTATATGGAGCGACATCAAAACAGGACGTATTGACGGCATATCGTAGCAACCGGGATCAGCTTGGCCGAACAGACGTGCAAAAAATATTTAATCATTACGGCATCAGTGAGCAACAAATCGAGCTAGCAAAGACAGTCACAATATCTGATGGAGACGGTCGATCCTACATAAACACCTCTCGATCCACGACAAAATTTCCTGATACCTTTGTAACAATTCCAGGCGCGAACAACGGGGGTATCTATGAATTCCCCCTTTCTTACTGGCGGAAGGGAGAATTTCCAAATGGATACCCGGCAATTACAGGCATGTCATCGTATGGTTTTCGCTTCTGGATTCTCCTAAAGGGCTGTGGCAATATCGTGTTTGAGCAAGACGCGAAAAAACCCAATTTTGAGATTAAAAAGCAACTTGCTAGCCCCGAATCGGCTAAGCCCGGTGACGCCGTGTCGTATCAAATTCAGTTTCGTAACAATGGTTTTGCGACCGCAAAAAACACTTCTATCGTCGATACACTCCCAGAAGGATTCGAATACATTTCGTTTACAAGCAATACCGACATAAGACTGTCCAAAAGTGGGCGAACATTACGCTGGACACTCAACACACCTGCCAGCAGCCTGCCCGTAACGTCACGTTGGTTTACCATTAGTCTTCAGTTACGCGCAAAACAAAACAGCTTTGGTCAAATGTGCAATACCGCGACAATCACGGCAGACGGATCGATTAGTGCGACGGCCGTAGATCCAAAAAGTAGCCGATGTGTCACAATCGTCAAACCAGTCTGTCCTGGCACAGGCTTGGCAATTCCTGCCAACGGTATATCTGGCTGTACCATAACATGCTCCAATGGCCAGACAATAGCCTATAACCAAAACTGTCCGGTATCCCAACTGGTGTGTGCATCGCTCTCCATTATCAACACGCCCCGATGGAACGAACGCCAAGCCAAAGTCACTATATTGGCACAGCCAGGAGCCGAAGCAAACAACGTGCGCTTCTACGTTGATGAGGCGTTCATCAGTACACAAACGGTTAAACAACAAACCGCAAATACAACGCTTGTACTCACAGAAGGCACACACAAAATTAGTACAGTTATCACCGCCAAAAAAGGCGAGGTAGGAGACGGCAATGTGTGCACTTCGACCGTGGAGATAAAAAAACCCATCGATACGCCCATAGAGCTGGCAACGGAGAAGCGCGTCAGCAATAATACAAAAAACATAAACGATGCGAATAATACAACAGCTTCCGCCGGTGACCTCTTGAAATATACGATAGTTGTAAAAAATATCGGCACAGTAGTAGCAAATGATCTCAAGCTTGAGGGCGAGTACGGCGAGAGTGTCAGCGACGTGTTGGAATATGCCACCCTAGAGGACAAGGGTGATGCGCTATTCGACCCCAAATCTCAATTTCTTACATGGCCAGCCGTTACCATAGCTCCAGGCGAAACTATAGAAAAATCATTTACTGTCCGAATTAAGTCACCCATACCCGCAACGCCCGTATCTCTATCAAACCCACTATCGTATGACGCCGTTTTACATAACAAGTATGGTAACGACGTATACATCAGAGTGGATCGATCACCCGTGAAGGTTGTCGAACAAACGGTCACGACACTACCCAACACCGGACCAGGATCCACTATGATTATCACATGGCTCTTTACGACAGTGCTTGGTTACTTTTACTACAGAAGTCGTTTACTCATAAAAGAAACTGCGCTCATAACAAAAGCATTCAACGGAGGCCCTTGATTCATGTCCGAACATCTACGCCACATTTCACCAGAAAACCATAGCGAGCCATACGTCAACGCAGAAGCACCGCGCCAAGTAGAGCATCATCTTGCAGACCAACAGACTGAATACCTTCAAAAGGCTGGAACTGAAGCTCGTAGAGCGATTCATGAGATAGCCCTCGCAAAAGAGCAATACACGAGGCCAGTCGAGACTGAGGCATTACAGCATCATTACGTAACTCGTCGCATGCGACAGGATGCTTTCGCAAAAACGATGCGAGATACACAACATGAGTTGCCAAAATACCAGCGTAATGCCAGCAAATTTATCCACAATGCAACCATAGAAAATGTAAGTGATTCACTAGCAAAAACGGTTGCACGACCATCTGGCGTCATAGGCGGCGCTACGACGGCCATCGGCATTGGCCTATTTGTGGCAATCATAGCACGCACTATAGGTTTCGAAATTCCGAACAGTCTACTTCCCATCCTGTTCGTGGGGGGCTTCGGTATCGGGATTACAGTAGAACTTATAAGCAACAGGTTTAGGAAGCGAGCTCGGCAACGATAGGTACCCGTCAAAAGCTACGTGCTCACCCCATTGCCGTTATTGTAGGATAAATTGCCCTCTTTATCGATGATGATCGTATCGTCATGGTGCAAATCGCCTACTGCCTGTTGAGAGGCAAGATCAGGCTTCGGTATCGGATTCTTTGCCGTACCCACAAGACCTTTCCCGTGGGATGTGCCCTGCTTTATGGAAACCGTGCTCTGGGCGGGCATTTTTTCTACTAGTGGTGCGGTATCCTTGGGATTGTCCGCTTGGGTAACAGAATTTGGCTGGCGCGACGAATTTGACACGGCTTGAGCACCCTCTTGTGGTGTTGGTTGGGCGCCACGCTGACGCTTGGCAAGCCACTCGTCCAAGAATGATGATTGTGTCGGCTTTGCGCTACCTATCGTATTGCCTGGAGCTTTTGGGGCACCAAAGCCACCAGCGGTCATTGGCTGCCGTGCAGCAAAGGGGTCCACCGTTGGCTTCGGCTTCTCTTCTGTAGCAAGACGCTTAAAGATATCGGCCGTAACTACAGCCTTTGGCCTGCCGTATTTTGCTGCAGAAAGCTGCTTGAGAGCCTCTGCTAGCTGTTTATTGCTTTGTCCGAGTATTGGCAGGTCAGCCATACTAAAAGGCTGAGTCGGAACGCCGCCAATGAGCATGCGAACAATCGAATTAGCATTGGGCAATTGCTGCAAATCATCTATATCAAATATCGGCCGGAACTGCTTCTCTAGAGCCTCAGCATCTGCTGTTCCGACACGATGCGCAATCATGGTGCCAATATTCCCGAAAACAGCATCACGGATCTCGTCCGTTAGCTGTGTCGTAAACTGGTTGGCCACTATAAGATTTAGCTTGTACTTTCGAGCCTCACTCAATATAGTTGCAAATGAATCGGTCGAAAAATTTTGAAACTCGTCAACGTACAGACAAAAATCACGTCGATCCTCTTCCGCGAGCGTAGCACGACTCATGGCTGCCGCCTGAAATTTCATAACGAAGATCATCCCGAGAAGCTTCGAATTCAGCTCGCCTGTACGACCCTTGCTAAGATTGACGATAAGAATTTTACCGCTATCCATGATCTCGCGTAAATCAAAAGAACCTTTTGTTTGGCCGATGATATTGCGCATCATCTCGTTTGACAAAAATGCGCCAAACTTACTCACAAACCAACCCAACACCTCGCTCTTGTGATAGTCGCTCGTGGCGGCCATCTCTTTATTCCAAAAATCAAGGACCGTCTGATCAGTAACGTGCTTCAGCTTCTGCTTGGCATATTCATTGTCCGTAAATACCTTTGGAATATCGATGAATGTTGAGCCTTCAGGATCACTCATGAGTGTCAATGCTGCATTACGAAACCAGTGTTCGTAGCGAGGCCCAATAATCCCCTGGTGCTGCGGATCATACAGCTTATACAGCATGTTGATTGCCTCCTGAATCAAAAAATCCTTTTGATCTGGCGTATTAAACTCAAAAAGATTCAACCCAAGGGGGTAATCCATGTCCGATGGGCAAAAATATATGACATCCTCCGTACGCTCCTTTGGAACCATGCCCAACAAGCGTTCAGCGACATCACCGTGCGGGTCAACAAAAGCAAACCCACGCCCCTCAAGCATGTCCTGAAGTGCAAGATTTTCCAAAAAAGTCGATTTACCGGTTCCCGTTTGGCCCACTACATACATATGACGCCGACGATCGTTGTCTGTCAGACGAATCGGCTTCTTAGCCCCACGGAAAACGTTATAACCCAGCAGCAGGCCATCTTCCATGAGCGTCCGTGGCCCATCTACTTGCTTTGAGGCCTGGCGCTCAAGCTGTGTAGTAGGAATATTCGCAGCATCGGGAAAGTGAAAAATTGTTGCCAATTCAATCGCATTCAAAATAGTGCGGTTTTGCTCTTGAGGAAAAAAACGCAATATATAGGCCGTTACAAAACTTTCGATGTCTTTTGCTGGCAAAAATTTAAAGCCATTGCGACCCGGTGCATCATACAAAGAGAATGTAGCAATAATATTACCCAAAATAGCCTGAGACCGTTGCAAGATATTCGACGAGGCAACGACACGTATCAATACCTCGTATCCAGGTTGCCTCGTCTTGTCGTCTATTGCATCAGCCATAGATTGGTCTATTGACGATGTTGGTTTTGGGCTATTGGCCTTTGCCTCACCCGCCTCGGGAGGCTTCACGGGCGCAATAAAAAAATCCTTCAGCCAGCCAAATACAAGTGCTCCGCCTTTTTTGTCCTTCTTGCCCTGGCGCCGTTTACCAGCGGCATCATTTGATGTCTTTCGCCAACTGTCCGACGCTGGACGCAAAAGAATCTGGATACTCGCACCATCTTCCCGCTGCAACGTAGACAACGAATTAAGGAGCGCCTGCATCGTGTCTCTCTTGATCTCCTGGTACGTCGCAATCGGATATGCAAACGACTCCTTTAATACGAGTTCACCCCCTACTGTGCCACTAATTTTGCCGATTGGACTAAAGATGTTATGTTCCGCAACCTCTTCGAGTCGCGCATTCGGATATGCACTCAGTACTGCCTGCTCCACGACAGATACCATCACCACCGGCACTGCAGTATAAAAATGCACCCTCCCTTTTTGTGCGATAATCTCAAAACTAATGTGCCGCTGACCATATAACTTAGCCTTGAACCCTTTTTGTGCCGTACTCGAGATAATATTGTACAGAGTCTGCGCCTTGGAAATGTTTTCATCGGCCAAGTCCCTTGAATCGCGACTCTTCGCATCGAGATCGTCGCTCGGTGGCGGCAAATGAATAAGCAACGGCACCATTTTAAGTCCGCGTTCATAGTTTTTTGCCTCACGCAGTAAGCGTCGGACCCACCACCAGCCGACAAAAAACAAGATTCCGCACAAGCCTGCGATGACCATTGCGACAATCAGATATGTCATTACTACAAAACCTCGAGTCTATGCACCTGTTCGCTGCGCATCTTCGTTAGCTTTTAGTTCTTTCCCGAAACGCTTGCGTACATAGTCAGATTTAAACACACCCATCTCTATGGTCTGTTGTCGTGGATCATCTTTGGTTCGACGAACGATTGACCTGGCGATCTGTACCCACTCTTTTTCAATCACCGGAACGTCATCTGCCAGACTTGGTGCCTGCGCCGGCACCTGATCATCCACTTGTGGCACAGCAGACTGCGGTAACGAACCTTGCGTGGTTGCGCCATAGACTGCTTGCGCGACTGCATCATTTGCGGTCGCGAGGCGCTCTTTCGTATCAGAAACAGTCTCCTTTTTGTCAACAACAGGAAGAACGGTCTCGCTATTTTGTGGCGAGGTGGAATGCTCGGGTCTTGGGAGCTCTGGGCTTGATGTGGGCAGTGCACTATCCATCAGAGGTTAGTATAGCAAAGCTGGCTTATGGTTACACCCTTATTTATTTGATTCTTTTGTATTGCTGCACATACCACCCGAGTAGGCCAGTTACCATACAGACCAAGACAAACGACAAGGGAGTCAAAGCTTGCGCCCAAACGAGAATCAAAACGCTCATCGCAACAACCCCACCTGCGACACTCAAAATACATACACGTCGCCAGGACATTGGCCCAGAAAACACACGAGCCAACACTGCAAACAGGGTGCCCGACCAGACTCCAAACAAAATAAAAAAGATTATGTACTGAAGTAGGCTTGCCGTAGATGGATGGGTCAAAGAAAAAAACATGATTATACCCAGTAAACATATGGCATTAAAAATAGTTACGTGTTTCATATAAAGCTATTATAGACAGAATACCCGCCTCCAACCAGGCGGGTATTCTAAAACAACAGAAAACTGACGCTTTGTAGTTCCGCAGGTGGCAAATACGCCCAATTAAATTACTTTATGGCGTTGCCGTACCTGCAGAACCTTGACTGACCGCTCCAACAAAGCAGAAGCTTTGCCGGGGCGTTAACCGTGTCGCACGAAAACCACAACGTACGATCGTTTTTGTAAGTTTTTATTTTGTAACTTACTGTTACTAACTTACCACAAACATTCATTTTGGTCAATAGTATTTAGTTGCATTATTTACATCTTTACAGATACGTATGTGTGCGTATGTTTGTTGTTTTATTTACAATTACATTTATGCCGTTCCACTATGTGAGCCGGTTTCTCGGTACAAATTCAACCCAAAACATTTGCGCACAAATTACTGCGCACGAACACAATACCGTAGACCACAATACGCTTCCTACGACATAGACACCGCCACCATCACAGTCAGACAATACACATATACATATGAGCATATACGGTACAAAAATCTACCATGCGCCCATCATGAAACACAGAAAACTACAGCAATCCAGCATGCGATCTACGGTTCTTTGGCAAGACCTGCTATGTATGTCTGCGTAGGAACAATTCAGGAGCCCGCACCTCGCAGCGCATAAGGCGAAAAAATATTAGTTATACACAGGTTTCGTCTGTTTTTGCATTGACACTGCTTTTGCTTATTTATACTATGGGTTCAGCACTTGAATAAAAAAAGTGCTCAAAAACAAAAACCTCGACTGCAAACAACGGCTTCTCGCAAGCCGTTGTTTACCAAGGATAGTTGGTCGAGGTTAACAAATACACAAATCGTAAATGAATCCCGACATTGTCCGCAGCTCAATGTCGGGATTTTTAGGTACCAAAAGTGCCACACACTACAGTACAATGCGAGTATGAAAAAAATACAAAGCATCATTAGTCTCGGCTACGAATCTCATACCGTTGACGTAGAATGCAGCGTATCAAATGGCCTCCCAGCTACAACAATTGTTGGACTCGCGAGTAAGGCAGTTGACGAATCAAAAGAACGCATACGAGCCGCTATTAGCGCGTCAGGCTACGCATACCCAAAACGCCGGATAGTGGTCAACTTAGCCCCAGCAGACCTCCCGAAAGATGCGACATCGCTGGATCTAGCAATTGCAATTGCAATCTTGTCAGCCGACGGACAAATCAAAGCGCCGCACTCGTATGTACTAATCGGTGAATTAGGCCTGGATGGAGCAACTCGAGCCGTTGGTGGTATCCTGGGCAAGCTACAGCACATACATACGGAGACACCTGTTATTATTCCTATAGCCAATGCCGACCAATCAACACTCCTTGAGCGTGCAAATATCTACGCCGCGAGTTCGCTTCGTGAGGCAGTCGAACACCTCAATAGCCATAAAACCCTCGCATCAATCAAATACACCGACAACACATACAGCGCGCAACCACAAAAACGACCCGTTGATCTTTCAGAAATATACGGACAAGACGCAGCAAAACGAGCGCTCATCATAGCTGCTTCGGGTGGCCATAATATTTTGTTTTCGGGACCCCCAGGTACCGGAAAGTCAATGCTCGCCAAGGCATTGAGTGGCATCTTGCCAACACTCACAAAAGAGCAAATCGTCGAGACGACCCATTTACATAGTCTCGTGGGACGTGGCGTACGCGATGAGCTCATTGTTGCGCCACCCTTTCGTTCACCACACCATACGGCCACCGATATTGCCATTATTGGCGGCGGCCAGCTACTACGTCCGGGTGAAATTAGCCTTGCCCACAACGGCGTATTGCTGCTCGACGAGTTACCTGAGTTTCGGCGAAGCTGTATTGAAGCACTAAGGCAGCCTCTCGAAGATGGGAGTATCACAGTTGCACGCGCCCATGCCACAACTCGATACCCTGCCGAATTTATGCTAATCGCAACGAGCAACCCTTGTCCTTGCGGATATTTAGACTCTAGTCAGCCTTGTACGTGCACCGCGACACAAATTCAGCAATATCAGAAAAAGCTGTCAGGACCAATAATGGACAGGATTGATCTGCATATCACAGTTGGACTCATCGAACATAAAAATCTTTTAAGGACCACGCAAGTCAGCGAGAGCGATGGCGCCAGTCGACAGGTCTCCTCAGCTCGCGCAACACAGTATGCACGCCAGAAGGTGCTAAATCGTTCATTGTCGAATCGACAACTTAAATCAGTCGCTTACCTCGAGAAAGAAAGCGAAGAACTCCTCAACACTGCAGCAAGCAGTTTGTCTCTATCGGCAAGAAGCTATATGCGATCCATAAAGGTTGCACGAACAATTGCAGACCTCGAAAAATCAGAGACTATCCAGCCAGCACACGTAGCCGAAGCACTGCAATACAGACAACGGACAAAAACCCTATAAAGAGTTTGACCCCTAGTCGCTCATCTGTTATACTAGCCAGTTGAAAAAGGAGAAACTGCATCAACAAATATACCCGCCTCAACGAGGCAATCCGCGCAAACATGTTGCGGGTCATCGACGAAGACGGCAATCAGCTTGGAGTGATCACACGACAAGAGGCGCTGGCAGCAGCGCGCAGTGCCGAACTAGACCTCATTGAGGTTTCGCCAGATGCTGATCCGCCGGTTGCAAAGATCGCCGACTGGGGCAAGTACAACTATCAGCGAACAAAACAGCTTCAAAAGAATAAGCGCAATGCAAAAGCGAGTGAGCTGAAGCAAATGCGTTTTAGTCTAAAGATTAGCGATCACGATATCGCCGTGAAGCTCAAGAAAGTGTCCGAATTCCTCAACGATGGAGACAAGGTAAGAATGAGTGTCATCTATCGCGGACGAGAACTCGCCCACAAGGAACTTGGATACAAACTGATGGATAAGTTAATTGCAGAACTTGGTGAAGGAATAGTTGCCGACCAAGCTCCACAATTCGCCGGAAGGCAGCTAAGCGCAGTAGTAAGGAGTACCAATGCCAAAGCTAAAAACCCACAGCGGTAGCAAAGACCGCATTCGGACAACCAAGAATAATAAAATCCTTGGCAGAAAAAGCTTCGGGAACCACTTTCTCGAAAAGAAAAGTGCATCTCGCAAGCGCACATATGCTGGATTCAAAGAGATTACCGGCAATGCAAAGCGTAACATCAAGCGAAAGTTAGGAGTATAGACCATGCGCGTTAAACGAGGAGTCGCCTCTCACCGCAAGCATCAAAGCATTCGTCATGCGACAAAAGGCATGACACATTCCAGGCGTCGCAGTGTCCGCATGGGACGACAAGGAGTTGTCAAGGCTCTGCAGCATGCCTATCGCGATCGACGAAACAAAAAACGAGCATTCCGATCATTGTGGAATGCTCGGATCAATGCCGCCGCTCGTGAGCATGGCATTAGTTACAGTCAGTTAATCCACGGGCTCAAACAGGCAGACATTAGCATCGACAGAAAAATCTTAGCCGATCTAGCAGTCAACGAGCCAAAATCCTTCGAGGCTGTTCTGAAAGCAGCACGACAATAGACAGTATTGTCGCATACACAACTTAAAAACCTCTGGCGTTCGGCCAGAGGTTTTTAAGTTGTCAGGTTACCTATAAGCCGGGTTCAGTGATCGCTAGTCATCTATCTAGCCACATATTTGCATATGTGATCAAGCGGATTATTGTACACGAGCTCCCTGATGGGTCGTCATTATTGGAAGCCGCTACCTTGCAGCCGACAGGGTTTACCCCTACCTGATGTCACCATCACGTACTGTAGGCTCTTACCCTACTCGTTTCACCCTTGCCTGCACTAAAAGTACAGGCGGTATCGTCTCTGTGGCACTTTCCCTAAGATTACTCTTGGTCGTCGTTAACGACTGTCGCACCCTATGCTGCCCGGACTTTCCTCCTTTCGCTTACTCAGCGAACGGCGACTAGCCAGTAACCTAACATCTATTAGTATACCCTACTAGACGCTCATGCGCTCATCCAGCACCCTATTCACTTCAGCATCCGCAAGCCTATTGAGTTCACGAGGAATGTGGGTAAATGTGACCGTCCGAAACTGCGACAGCAACTCTATAATCGATTGGTGGATCGGCCACAGATCACGATTCCTGATCTTAAAAACGCCCTTCATTTGATTAACTACCAATAAACTATCTAGGTAGATGTCGAGTGTATACACATGCATACTTTTTGCAGCCTCAAGTCCCTGCTTGAGTGCCTGATACTCGGCCTGGTTGTTTGTCGTAATACCTATATACTCTCCATATTTTTTTACAACATTATTTTCTGAATCAAGGAGTACGAACCCTGTTGCAGATGGCCCAGGATTACCACGCGAACCGCCGTCGGCAAACAGCCGTAGTCCCCTATGGAGTGCGTTTGTATCAAATACTGTGACATCCTTCAGTAGCCGAAAATGAATGATCTTAATTAAGGTATCGTCCTGAATCGACGTCTTATAATACATCTCATATGTATGCCTCATCTCTTCCACAGAGACAAACGCTTCATGCCCTATCGTATCGTCAGCCGTGATCTGGTCAAAACGCTTCTCGTACACATGCATGACTTCCGCCACACCAATCTCGGTCCAGGTGTTTCTGTCCGACGGGTCGACTTTGTCAATCAACACTAGCTTGTCGCCTACCATGATATCTTTGTCATCAAAGATACGCCACGTCGACGTCTTACTGCCGAGACGGATCGTCTCGGCTACATTGTGTTCGAATTTGATACTTTTCATATCTGTTACTTTACATATATTGTTGCGTTTATTGCTACAAATAAGGTTTTAATGGCGCATTCCCGATGGCTCCTGCAAGATGCATAAATACTCATGTGACGTGGTCGAAATCTAGCGACGGCTACTGAACCATCGTTAGAACCATTATATCAAATTCTTGTAGGCTACCCTGACTGGTGTGTTCGACACGACAGAATAAAGCGGTTACTCTGCAATGCAGTCAAACCTAACAGTGTTACAGCCACGAAGTACCTTGTATAATGTAGCTATGAGCGATACCAACGAAGACACGCAACCAGAAGA
>CAYRPO010000014.1:0-18429 GCA_964426305.1 uncultured Candidatus Saccharibacteria bacterium | reverse complement strand
ATCTTACCCCGACCCACGTACTGAATCACTGCACTAAGCCCCGATCCTTCCTAGACAAACATCGTAGAAATTGATCATGCACAGGGCGCGTATAACGCGATACGCTATGTATGAATGTCTGAACAATGGGACTTAGCACATCTTACGAACTGTTTTTTTACAGGACCAGGTCAAAGGCAACATACTTCACCATCCAACCCACGACACACATAATCAAGATTGCTATCACTATGCCAGCAGCAATGATGCGGCGCTTCGTACGTTCTGCCGCTTTGCGGATGTCGGCACCTGTTCTTTTTGGTGATTTTACAGAATGTAGATGTTGGTATTCTGCAGGTAGAGGCATATGTATCAGCTTTCTATGCGTCTGGCTCAGTTTTTAATGCTGTTATATAGCTTACGCCTACGCAACCCGTAATGCAAAGGTTTGTATCACGGGCTGCAGATCGGCGGCCAAAACATCACCTCCGTGTATCTTGTGTAAGACACTAGGAGCATATGTTTGCGCAAGCCGCACATATTTCACGTGCAGTGGAGACAATGGGCCATTGACGTCGACACGGAAACCGCCGTTCTCATAATCAAATTCGTACAAACACTGTTCATTAAAATCGTTACCTTGGCATGTTTTAACAGTGTTGACTGTATGGCCATTGGCATGCAACAAACGTAATGTCCACCAATTGCGTATATGTATCAATGGCAGCTGTAAGTCATCGAGCGCCGCTAGCATATACTGCAAGAGCAAAAAATAATCGGGACCTGCGACTTCCTCTGTGACCTTATGAACCTGCCTAAGGCAGGCGTAGGCAAACTCGACACGATCAAGATCATGCAAGAAGTGCACATGATGCGTATCGAGACGAGCGCTGACGAGCGTTGACAACTCACCCCTGCCCGGTATAAACCCTATAGCGCTCACACAAAACAGCTCAACCCCACTCGCCAGCTTGCTGGTACTCTTGCGAGCACCCTTCACCATGACGCGCACCTTGCCTGCCGTGTCCGTGAGGACCGTTGCAATTCGATCAGCCTCGCCATAGTTTGTACGTGCCAGCACAATACCCCGTGCATACACTGTCTGCCGACTCATACCAGGCCTTTTTCGCCGATCGCGATCGTGATAGCGACCATGGAAGCAACGGATGTGTCGGCTTTATACAGATACCGAACCACGCCGAGACGTCGCCACGTACTGTCATCTACGCCAAATGCTGCCTGCGGCACAGCGCTGTGCACTACTATGGGTATTGCCGCCCAATCCTCGTAGCTTCGTAGTTCATGCAAAAACTCAATACCGCTATGTCCAGCCAGCTGCAACTCTAACACAACAACGTCCGGCATATGTGCGTCAACAGCTTCAATTGCTCGCTGTGCGCTTGCCGCATGACGTACCTGTACATCCTGTGCAGCAAACGTGGCAACGTAAGCATTCGCAAGTATCGTATCTGGCTCGATCAGTAAAACGTTCATCATACTCCTAGCCCAATAGACTGAGTTGCGGCGAAACTGACACATAGAAACCAGCACCCTGGATACCGCGGTGCCGGAATGCTTGTACATGGGTACCGATTGCCCGCGTCAGTTGCTGCGACACAACCAAGCCCGTACCGCTATGCGAAAATACGTCCGGCAACACCGACCGGCCACAAGAGCGAAGTGCTGTTGAAGCACGGACAGACGCGTTCGGCAGTGACAATGCTGGCGCAAACACGCCAATCCGCTGACCGCCCTTTCTCGTTTGCTGTACATTCAGTACTATGCGACGGTCGGCCGTTTCAGTTGTCATAGCGGTGATCATGTTTGCTGCCAAGCCGTGCACTGCACCACGAATTGCCTCTGCGTTACTATACACAGCCGCTGGTCGGCCAGTCACCTCCAGTGATACATCAGCACCATACGTTTGCGCCAGGGCGCGCAACTCTTGACATACATCATAGAGCACGGCCGTTGCAGACACAGTAGTGAGTGGCAGTTCTAGGTTCTGGACATCGAGCGCGTACAGCGCACTGTCAAGCATTCGCAAACCATGTCGCCCAATGTCATAGATCCCTTGCGCTGTCTCACTTTCCGGTAGAGTCTCTGCCAATGTGCGCATCTGCAGCATATACATATGCATATCAAGCAAAAGCGGACGGAATTCACCCAAATAATGACTTGTGTCTGTTTCAATACCCAAAACTGGACCCTCTGAATATAGCTAGTATACCACAGCCGGCCTGTATCGGCATTGCTACGGCGAGAATGAGAGTTGTTTCAAAATAATTTCTTCAAAATCTTTTGCTGCCGCATCGTTTTCGGTCCAAATTTTGATAGTTTTATCGCGCAACGGCAACAACACAATCGTGCCCTTCTTTTCAGGAGGAAACGAACCTACAAGCTTTGTTCCTGTCACACTCGGAACGGCATCAGCAACAAACGGCGTCGCCTTCAATGATCCGCTCGTGACCATTGCTTTGTATTTTGCCAATTCATTGACATAGCTACTCGACAAAACCTGTATGCGCAGATAAAACGGGGTCTTGCCTGTCAATGCTGGCACGTAATTCGGAAAGAAAAACGCATCTATATTCGTGCCGGTCGGAGACTCGGTAACCTGTGCACTCCATGTTTTTGGATACACGACCTTCACTGCACCATAGGCGGCAGGAGACGTATAGCTCTTGAGTGGCGATTTTTCTTGTTCAGCAAATGCAGCATCAAGTTCTTTTTTTTGCTTTTCATTGGCTACGACAATTGCCGCTTGGATCTTTTGGTTGACATTGGTTTTATAGTCCTGCGCCTGCATGGTCATGAGAATCGCAAAGCCCAGTACCGCCAAGCACAACAAAGACAAGAGTACGATTGCTACAATCAGAGTTTTTGGCGTCTTTTCTTGGGGTACCTCAACAGGCACAGTATTGGACGCCGGCGGACCGTATGGGTTTGGCTGTTGTGGTTGCATCATGTTTATGCTATCACAGATCCACCCGTAATATGTAGTATTTCGTGCATAGTTTTTTGACGAATGGACGGCCCATTATTGGTATTTATACAAGTACAAACCGTGGGCCATTTTGGTGGCTTTTTTGTTCGGTATTTGAAAGGCATATGACACAATTTTTACTTTTTTACCACCATATTGCTGAACTATTTTTTTATGCAACTGCCCCATAAATCGATCTTGCAAAAAGACATATATGCCATCTACCGTAGGCCAATCTACCGCCCAAAAATTGCCCCAACGAACCGTCACGAGGTGTCGATACTGCCACGTAGTTACCACGGCAACACCCCACAGAATTGGATTAAGCTCATACCCCGTTGCCCGGATGCCCTGTCGTGCTGCCGCACGTAGCACGCGACCATCGCCACATCCCAATTCCAACAAATGTTGCCCGGGCCGAAGATCAAGCAGTTGTAAAGCCTGGGTTTGTGTCTGACGCAATGTCGGCACATACGGTGCGCCAACCAGCAGAACTCCTGCGAAACAAATCAATGCAACAACAATGACAACTATAAGCATGGTTTTCACTTATCGCCGTCTAACGACGCGACCTGAATAGACAATTGTTTTTCCGTATCACTCAAAAAGACCTCAAGCATATCGATCAGCTTTTTCGCTTCTTCAAATTTTGCAATGCTCTGCGACACATCAGCGTCAGCGCTATCGAACCACGCCAATAGCATGTCTAGTTCTTGTTTGGCTTTTGCGTAATCAATGGTTTTTGTGCTCATAATCGCCTCCCATTTCTGGTTTATATACAGTTGTTATAGTAGTATCCAGCTTGCCAGCGTACAGGCTAACATGCAACGATTGGCCCGCCCGCAGGTTTTTGACGCTTGTGACAAGCCGCCCCTGACTATACACCAAGCTGTAGCCTCGCCTCAGCGTCAGTTGTGGATCATATGCAGCCAGTAGTCGTCGCGCCGAACGAAGCATAGCGCGCTCGTCAGACACCAGCTTGACTGTAGCCCGAGCAAGTTGCTGTCGGCGATACTGCAATGACAGTGCCTCTTGAGCAAACAAGCCTTGTACTTGAGATGCTACATGAGCCATAGCAAGCCGTACAGCCCGGCGCTCCGCAGCTTGATCGGGCACGACAAGTTCGGCGGCATTACTAGGTGTAGATGCGCGTACGTCGGCCGCCAATTCAGCCAAACTTATATCTACTTCGTGACCGATTGCTACCAACGTGGGAATGCGACTTGCCGCCACCGCACGAACCACACGCTCATCATTAAATGCCGCCATATCATCGACACTACCACCGCCACGAGTCACAACAAGTACATCGGCTAGTTGAGACCTTTTATTGGCGTGCTGGATCGCCCGCACTAGCTGTTCGGGTGCTGCGTCGCCCTGTACTTGTGTATCAAAAACATCTACTTGCACATAGGGCCATCGAGTTCCGAGTACTTTTACAAAATCTGCATATGCAGCCGACTCAACACTAGCCACTAGTGCAATCCGCTGCGGAACCTCTGGCAGGTTGCGTTTTCGATCAGCTGCAAACAAACCTTCGGTCTCCAATTTTGCATACAACAGCTCAAACGCTTTTCGGATGGTACCTTCGCCACTGAGCGCAATCGACTGCACGGTAAGTGAAAAGCCAAATTGAGGATGCAGACGTGGTGTACACACTACACGTACCAGCATCCCGTCTTGCAAGGGTCCGGGCAGCATATAGACCGTACCAAAACACGGCACTTTGGCGTATTCATCCTTCAAATCAAAATATAGCCACTTACCCTTACTAACCCGAAAGCTTGATAGTTCACCTTCTATGCACACCACACCAAACGCGTATTCTAGCGTCTGGTTTGCCATGGCAACGAAATCACCCGGACTAAGCACGAGGGGTTCGTTTGGCACGCGGGACCCCTTCGGTTTCTCCTTTTTTGAGTGCAAGCTGATATAAAACAAAACCGATTGGCACAAAAACAACCATACAGAAAATGCGATATATCAGTGTCGCTGACAACGCCAACGCCTTTGGCACACCCGCACTTGCCAATGTCGCAGTCATGAGCGCCTCGTACACGCCAAGGCCTCCTGGCAAAATCGACACCAGCCCAGCAAAACTTGCAACCGAATAGGCTAAGATAACCGCCCCTGGGTTTACGACCTGCCCAAGCGCCAAGTACGCCAAGTACGCGGTGGCTACTTCTGTCACATTAATCACCAACGCCCACACAAAGGGTCGACGCAATATACGACGCTCACGAGACATCTGCATGTAATCCGCGTGCAGGTCGCCAAACATTTTTTCGATTTTGTCGATGTCGATGAGGTTGCGTTTTTTGGTAAAGGGTCGCAGCACGGCATTGACAGCACGAGGCAAAAAAGCAGTAAAAGACTTAATACGACCTACGTCACTCACGATATACACACCAACAAGTGTGCCAAACAGCGTCAAAAACGCGATACTGAGACCGATAAACAGCACCAGCCCGCCAGCCTTATTGCTAAAACTCAGTAAAAACAAACCCGCGAACAGCAAGATCAGAAAGCTTATAAACGTCAACACAAAACGTACAGCCTGAGCCAATGTCGTTTGGGCTACAGGTACACCAAAATGCTTCATACGAACACCAAGATACGAAAACCCCGCCACACCACCACTCGGAAACACATGATTCACAAAATTGAGTTCTAGCGCTACCTTGAACATATCGCGATGTCGTCCAACCCGGATGCCTTTTGCTGCAAAATAATCATAATACAAACGGCCTACAGCGTAGTAATTGAGTAGCTGCACTGGGATCATGAGCGCAATGATTGACCATGTTGCGCCACCGATTTCATCAAGACCAGTTTGGATTTGATCCCATGACACAACGAGCAGCGTCAAAAGTGCCACTATCGTGACAATATTGATGATGAGTTTTGCTTTGCGACTTAACATATGTATGCCTTGTGGCATATTATACGCCACTACACACCGTACTTATATCAGCAGCTGTCGCCCGCCGCCATTACCTACTTCTGTATTTCCTCTGTTATACTACGTGCGTATGAAAAGCATCGCCATTACCGGGCGCTTGGCAGACTTGTCAATCGCCGAACTCGAAGCGCTCTATGGAGCAAAAGCAATTACCGCCAAAGGTGACGGCTTTGTTGTACTTGGTATTGACCCCAACCAGGTCGATTTTGACCGCCTTGGTGGCACGATCAAACTTGCACGAATTTTGACTACCCTGCCAACGACCGACTGGCTCACAATCGAGAAGTACCTTGTTAAAACAGTGCCAAAACAAGCCGCAGATATGGCCGAGGGCAAACTCACGGTCGGACTCAGTCTGTACGGCATACATGCCACCCTGAAGCAGCTCGAACGCACCAGTCTGACGCTAAAAAAACTCATCAAACAGTCTGGGCGGCCGGTACGCATTGTACCAAACAAAGCACTCGCCCTGTCAACACCCCAAGTACTACACAATCACCTAACCGGAGACCACGGCTGGGAACTGGTTTTTGTACAACACGACAGCCAAACCCTCCTATGCCAAACAACCAACGAACAAGACATCGAGGCTTACACAGCCCGCGACCAAGCCCGTCCCCGACGCGATGCTCGTGTCGGCATGCTGCCGCCAAAGTTGGCACAGACCATCGTCAACCTCGCGACAGGCCAGACAGCAATCAACCAAGACACACGAGTCCTTGACCCATTTTGTGGCACCGGTGTTGTACTGCAAGAAGCTTTACTAATGGGCTTTAACGCGTACGGTACAGATATTGAGCCGCGCATGGTCGAATACAGTATCGACAACATTGCTTGGTTGCGCGATTGGAACAGCAAAGCCAGTGGTGCTGTCCGAATTGAGGTTGGCGATGCGACATCCCATACATGGCAACCGCCGGTCGATGCCGTCGCAGCCGAAACATACTTGGGTGAACCGCTTGCAGTTTTGCCGCCACGCGAAGCACTCGAACGCATCATATCCAGCGTCAATCAGCTACATGTCCTCGCCCTAAAAAACCTCGCCAAACAGCTCGCACCCGGCACGCGTCTGTGCCTGGCAGTACCTGCCTGGCGCGAACGCAGTCAGTTCCGTCATCTTCCATGTTTAGGAAATCTGCAACACCTCGGGTTTGATCGCCTCAGCTTCAGTCACGTCACAAATAGCAGTCTACTCTACTTTCGAGAAGACCAAATTGTTGCTCGCGAACTGATCGTGCTCGAAAAAATCTGATCGCGAAACTTGACTATATACCTCTGGTAAGGTAGAATACTATGGTTTTTGAGGTACAAAACGAAAAGCAACCCTGCAAGGGCCTTGTTTGAGCCTCATGTTTTAATAAATCTATAATTGTCTATCGCGGCACCGTATCTCTTCTCTTCGCGAGTAAGATGCACGGCGGCAGTGAGCAACACAGTGAGTCGTACAGAATTGTACGATGAGCGAGTAGCGCAGCAGCCAACACAGCAGCTTGCCGCGAGAGGAGAGATACTACATGTCACATGTCAAAGCGGGCGGTACCGCCAAAAATACCAAAGACAGTCCCGGACAGCGCCTTGGCGTCAAGCGTTTTGGTGGTCAAACTGTTCGAACCGGTGAAGTATTGGTTCGACAAGTTGGCGAAACAAAAGTATCTGGCAAAGGCACTTTTATGAGCCGCAATTTCACGATTCATGCCGCTAAAGACGGTGTTGTTGCTTTCAAGCAACGAGCTGTTCGTCGCTACACAGGCAAAACAGTTCGTCGCACCGAAGTAGTCGTCGAATAATTTAAACTGTTTTTTGCGCAAAACGCTCCAAGACTGCTTGGAGTTTTTGCTTTTCTTGACTAGCTACCGATGCATAGTTTGCATATGTCGCAATTATACCTGCGATGGTATCAGCGATCTCACCTACCCTGTTATGCACCTCTTCTACACTCTCGTCAGTCGGATACTCAGCGATCCCTTGCAGTAGTTCAATGCTTGTTTTTAACTGTGTAACTAAGTCGACAGAAGGATCGTTTTGGACTAGGTATTGGTCAATTTCGACCAGCATTTGACGAGCAAATGTAGCATTTTGACGCTCAGCATCGACTTTGCCTTTTCGATCGAGGCCGTCTAGTAAACTTGCAAATCTCTCGGTCGCTACCTTTTGTTCGTTTTGAGCATTCCGTAAATCAAGGCTTATCTGACTTACGTATTGTAAGACAACTCCAACAATTCGACTTGCTGTTTCTAGCTGCGCCGTATGCGTGCTGACGAAATCTTGCTGACGAAGGCCGCTCATCTGCGCCTGCAATTGAGTAAAATCATTTTTCGAACTGCCAAGATTCGATGCATTCTTGCTTGCTGTTTCTGCGCGCTTTGCAAGGAATGCGTCAAAGTCTTGTAGCGCATTCTGAAATATCTCTGTAACCTCTTCGAGTGTCCGAGGGTCTGTATCTGGCATCGCCACTTCTTGTGGCCGAGAATCTTGGGTCTCTAGTTCGACGTCTGTTCCCACAAGCGCTTCGTCGCCGACTTCAATCATGATCTTTTTACGATGCTCCTCTTTTTTGACGCAACAATTCATTTGCAGCAATAGCTTCTACTTGTATGATCTGCAAGTCTGGACGACTACTGTCAATCAAAGTTCGATTACCGAGTGTTTCAAGTTGAGCACTCACCAAGTAAACAACTTCTTGGCCCGTCGCATCAACGTCTACAAATGCAAAAAAATCCACCTGACGTTTTTGGTGGCACAATTCTAAGCGTCCCACACAGGTCAATCAATCCAGCTTGATCATGAGGTGTCTGCGCAGTCGCAAGCGCCTCGGCCTGTTTAGCCGAAATGATTCCTTGAAACTCTTGATTTGGTGTTTGCGATGCTGTGTTTGGTGGCATTGATGAGACTTTCTTGTACTAAAAGTACCATATATTTCTGTATCATATAGCCCAAGACTTCAATTTGATTCTTACGTTATGATGTCGCCGGCAAGTTGATTCTTCGCGCTAGATTTGCGCAATGACATCTTAGCCGCCTCTTGGAGCATCACTCGTAACCTGTTAGCCTGTTCCTCTATATCACTGACAGTCGTTCGCCCATCCATGGCGCTTTCAAAAAACTGTGCCAGTCTAGCTTTCAGTGATCTATCGTCATAATATACGCCTGTAGTAGTACCGAATTCTTGAGCAAGCTCACCTAGACGCTTACTCATTGTTTGCACATCAGGACTCAGATCGGCTGTCCGCCCAACTTGTTCTGTAACTTCTTGGAACTTGGCCAAAATTGAATGTGCCTGCTTATCTTGTGCAGTAAAGTCATACTGTATAGTCCCTTGGGCATGTTCGACAAAATCCAGTAACGACCGCTTAATTATTTCGTGATTGCGAACATAGTTTCCAGCCCAAGTCCCATTAGCTCCAGCTTCTTTCAGTTGACGATCAATGCTTGCAAGTTGGTCAACAAGTTTATCGAGCTGCTGTCCATGTACCATGTCTGCTCTGCCTGATTCGTCTAAAAATCGTTTTGCTTCTGCTCGCAAGGCAACAATCTCGTCACGAATCGTGTCGGTGCCTTCTTTTGCATTGTCGGGACTTTCTGGATCTTCAAGTTCAGCTACAACACCTACATGATGCAACGAGCTTTCGCCCATTTGAGCCTTAACTTGGGCTCGAGGCACTGTAGTTTCGTCGATTTCGCTGCCCGCCTGTTGCCAACCTAGAACTTCATCAAGCGGTAGTGTTTTTTGAAGCCCTTCACTCGGTTTTACAAGTCGGACGTATATGGTAGCTGGGCCATCTTTTTCTCTCGAAAAACGTGATAAAACTTGCCAACCGGTCTCATACCTACCGAGCGGATGCTGATCTGACGGGTTTCGCCATACCAGAAACTGACCATCAACGAGTTCGGATACAACGCCCTCGTGACTCATTTGTGCGTCAATCGCATGTGGCTGGTCTGGATTGTGATGTTGCTGCTCTGACATTTTTTTGTTTTGAATTACTGCTCGTACATTAGCATAAGTTTTTTAATTTGTCAATGTTATGTTGCTAATCCTAGAGTTCGTACGGCAAAAACGGTACAATTGTATGTAACTGAATGAGGACAAAATGAAACAGCTGCAAACGCTAGTAATGGGCCGGTATTTTTGGGCGATTTCCCTGCTGATTTTTGCGTTGAGCCGTGTTGCGACATGGTTCTTCCCGTACGACAGCGATCACTGGATCTTTTTTTACATCGGTAAGATGTGGGCGCACGGTGGAACGTTGTATGTCGATATGTGGGACCACAAAAGCCCATTGATTTTTGCTTTTAATGGGTTTTTGTCGCTGTTTGGTGATTCGATCGTCATACACAGACTCATACTGACTGGACTAGCACTGGTGGGATTGTGGCTGTTTTATGTCACTGCTCAAAAACTGTATGCACAACTGAAACTGCCAAAGGCCGAACTATGGGCACGACTCAGTACGCTATTGTTTGCATTTTTTGCCAACCTTTCCCAGTTTACGAACAGTGGCAACAACAACGAAAACCTCGGTATTGTTGCGCTACTTGCCACCCTTTACTGTTACCTTTCGTACAAACAATCGTCATATACACAACGCGGATACCTGTTGGCGGCTGGTGCTTTTGCAGGTACGGTTGTGTTTTTAAAAGCCAACTTTGCCCTACTGGTGTTGCCGATTGTGATCGATTTGACAGTGCAGCTTTGGCGACGTTGGCAAAAGCTATGCATCGATGCCTGTGTGTTTGCACTGGCACCACTCATCCAGGCATTGGCTTGGGCAAACTATTTTGTTGATCAGCACACCTTTAAGGATTTTGTGATTGCGTCATTTACGTTTAACAGCAAATACATGAAAGCGCTTGGCTGGGACCTACACGCTCCGGGCATAGCAATATTTTTGGGTATACTGGCCCTGTTGGTAGCATTTTTCGTTCCGTTTGCATACATTGCAATACGTCGGGCCGTATCAAAGCCACGCTCTGCATGGCTGTTTGTCGGCATGCTGGCGGCGGCGAGCGTGCTGTTCATGCTGGCGCTTGGAACATTTTATTCTCATTACTACCTGGTTGTCATACCGTACCTATGTCTTGTTGCCGGTGCAACGGCGCAATATGTACTAAAAAAACGCACACTACTCATCGTGGGAGCGTTGCTCGGTATATGCGCCATTATGTACGTCATAAGCCTGCGCCAGCTTTATAACAACTTTCAGGGCAGCGTCGCAGCAGAAGCAACCAATCAACGCCAGGTAGCAGACTATTTGCGTCGAAATTCTGACAAAAATGACACCATTTTTGCATATGTCTACGGCGCAACCATGTACCAGCTTGCGCAGCGTGATTCGGGTAGTCGTTTTGTGAGCGCCTCGCATCCGCTCATAGACTACAAATTCGACTTTGGCTATGAATTTAACCGAAAGTTCATAGAAGATATGGAAGCCAGTCAGACACCGTATGTCGTAATGTCAAACGATCCAGATGATCTGTACCGGCAAAAAAATCGGGTGCTCATGGCGTATTTTCGACACAGATATGAGCCTGTTGCCGTAATAGGCTCATACGAAATATGGAAACGGGTCGATTTGTAGTGCTACACAAGGCTCTTAGTATACGGGTTGTACGCTTCGGTTTGGTTGGCATAATCAACACACTTGTTGATTTTACTATATTGAATGTCTTGGTGTTTGTGGTCGGGCTGGATAAGTTGCCTGCAAATATCGTATCCGTGTCATGTGCCATGCTGGTAAGCTATGCGCTCAATCATAGCTTTGTGTTCCGATCTGACGATCAAGAACATGCAAAACGGTTTGTACCGTTTGCTGCAATCACCATGTTTGGCTTATTTGTAATCCAGAATGTGGTCATATACGTGATGGTTCACGCGGTCACGCTACCCGCCGAGCTACTCTATAACATACAAAATGCCCTTGGCATGGATTTCAGCAAAGAGTTTATAACGCTCAATACTGCAAAAGTTGCAGCTACAGCCGCGACAATGATATGGAACTATACCATGTACAAGCAAGTGGTCTTTCGAAATACACCACAACAGTCTACGACAGATTCAAATGATACTTGATTCGCTCGACGACATCAGCGATAACAACTTGGCTTTTTACCAAATACTCGTCAACGCCCAGGCTCTTGGCGCGTTCGATGTCGCTATCTTGACTGAGGGCAGTCAGCATAATGATATGGATGTTAGCCGTTTCCGGTGTATTGCGTAAAATGTCGAGTACATCAAAGCCACTCACTTTTGGCATCATAACATCGAGCAAGATCAGTTCCGGCCGAAACGCAATCGCCGAAGCCAGGGCATCTTCACCATTCTGAACCCGTCGGACATCAAAGCCTTCTGCCTCAAGGCGAGTCTGATAGACGGAGGCGAGTGCTTCGTCATCCTCAACCAATAATATTTTTTTGCGCGTCTCTTTTGTAGTAGGATTTGGTTGCATATGTTTATACTACCCTATTCATACCCCGCCTGACAACAGGCCTTACTGCAAGAGCTGTGTAGCTCGGTCCAGCTGCGGATCTTTCTTCGCGACAAAATCAGCCTCGGTCATTTCAACCTTTATATGCGGTTCTATACCTTCTTTGTCAATGTTTTTGCCAGCAGGTGTGAACCATCGCGCCACGGTGACTTTGAGCACACTGCCGTCGCCAAGACGACTAAATTCCTGCACGCTTCCCTTGCCATAGCTCTTGGTGCCAACGATCTGTGCTACATTGTTGTCCTTCAGTGCGCCAGCAGTGATCTCGCTTGCACTCGCACTACCCTCATTGATCAACACGACAGTTGACGTACCAAATAATATTCCTTTTTTGTCGGAGCGGAATGACTCTACAACTTTTCCATCACGTTTTTCCTGCAAGATAAGCTGGTTCTGGTCTAGCCAAATACTGGACAATCCGACAGCTGCGTTAAGATAACCTCCGGGGTCTCCACGGAGATCGAGTACAACGCCCTTTACGCCATCCTGCCGAAACCCTTCAGCAGCCTCTTGCGCGAGTCGCACAGTATCATCAGAGAAACGGGACACTCGTATATAGCCAATATTCTTGTCCAGCATTTTTGACTCAACGCTTGGTATGGTAATGACGTCTCGGGTGATTGCGAGTTCAAGCCGCTCTTTCTCGCCACGCACAACAACAAGTTTTACTTGCGTACCTTTTTCGCCGCGGATACGCTTGACCGCTTCGTCAACGCTGATATTTGTGGCGTCTTGCCCATCAATCGACACGACAACATCCCTACTGCGTAGCCCAGCTTTTTCTGCTGGAAAACCACTAATCGGGGCTACGACAACGATATTTGTTCCCTCTTTACCTAACTCGGCACCAATCCCACTAAATGCACCACTGAGCTGTTCGCTAAATGCCTTGGCCTCTTCTGCGTCAAGATATGTCGTATAGGGATCCCCCGCAGCCTCGACGAGGCCTTTCTTGAGGCCCGTCAGTAATGCTGTCTGATCAAGCTTACCATCATATTTTTTGACGAGTTCACTGTATACCTGATTTACAGAGGCATAGTCGAGCGATTCCGACAATGCCTGATTGTCTTGAACTGCCCTATTCGAGAAGCTCACATGCCAATTGCCACTACCAACCTGCACGCCAGCAACAAACACAAAGCCAGTAAAAAAAACACTCAGCAAGCCAGCAAAAAACCAATTCGATGGTCGGCGGCGCTTGGCGGCAGCCTGCATATTTCTCTTTTGATTCATTACTCTCTAGTGTATCATGCCAAACCTGAAAGCATTCTGTGAAAGCGAACTTAATCCCAGGCTGTGATGTATGCGTTGTATGTACTCAAAATCTGTTATTTCAATTTTTAAACATAAGTACTTTTGAAAGGGTGCAAAAGTACCAAAACACCTTTGTGGCGGCATCGAAAGCAGATCAAAATCCAAGCCAGTATGTGCGGTGGCCTGCGGAACTCTCCGCCTAAGGGCGGATTCGGGTCAGTTCTTGCTTATTGCATAAGAGGAACTGTCCGTGTCCTCGGCCAATGATTCCGTACCTACTCACTCGTATTTTGTCTGTTTCTGCTGATGCCACAACCGCTACAGAAGCGGAATTATTATTGATTACTCCTTGAAGGGGTTCGGGGTATCAGCAAAACCGACAAGGCATGCCGAATGGCTTCTGGAATAATTGCCGAGGACTGTTCGAAGTCCCATCCTCTATAAAGTCATTAAGATGGGACAAGTTCCGCAAGGCACCAGAAGAAATTTGAGCAATGAATTGATCGTGTTTTTCTGCCACCCCGAGACTTTTTGGTACTTTTGGTCACAAAAGTACAAGAGTTAAGAAAAACAAAAAATTAATATTTAGTCTTGGGCTTCTGTTTCAGAAGCGTTTTCAGTGCCATGGATATAGGTAACTGTGCCTACAACTGCTAGTTTTCGTGGGCCAGTAACTTTCATTTGGCGCCTCCATGCGTGTAGAGCGTGTAGCGCATCGTAGGCAACATGAAGCAACACTTCATCACGATGATCCGGATCATCTGGATCACCATCTAATGCTTCATACACGAGCGCACCGCGACCAAGGTTCCGATAACCAGTTATCTCAACACGATCACGACTTGAAGGTGGTACCATGCCTTCTCGTGCTGGGTCAAGAAAAGAAATTTCAGCCCAAGTTATACCGCCATCTTCTGGCAATAGCTTGAAATCTAGTAAGTCGTACTCGTCAAATTTACTCATAATATCAATATTATACTATATATTTTACTTTTTTGCAAGTTCCTGATAATTTAGAAGTAGAGGTACATGTCGGGGTCGCCGGCGCTCATGACACGCTGCGAATATCGCCCCTGTAATGCGGGCACTGCATTGTATTCGCTAATACGGATTTGTCCGTTGCTGTACACCTCTTCGACATACGCGACGTGGCCTTCCCAACCACCCCAGACCGCAACAGCCCCAACTCGAGGCGTATAGCCACGCTTACTGAGTGGCGTGCGCCACATCCAGTCAGCCGCGTTCCCGTAGCCCACGGGAGCCTCGCGCCCAGTGGCATAGAGTTTCCAGGCTACATACGATACACATTGTCTATAGCAATACCCCCACGGATCACCGTCGTCTGCGTAGTTGCACGAGCCCGCGTGTGTCCAGTTACCCTCTCTGTAGCCTGCCCACGGGTACGAACCGGTTCCAACATTTGTAATTACACGGCTGCGCGCAACAATTTCTGCCAAAAGTGCAGATTGCTGTTTTTGGATATCAGCAGCGACCGCCTTATAGCGTGCTTCTTCGCCTTGGGTGCGCTCAAGTAGTGTTTGTCGTTCGGCACGAGCATTTGCGGCCGTCGCTTTAGCATCTTGTTGTTGCTCGAGCAAGTCTTTCTGTTCAGCTTGCTGCGCTTGGATCTTCTGCTTCAGTTCTATAACTTTTTCGGTGGATTCTTGAATGCCACTTTTGAGACGCTCTAGATATGTCTGACTGTTGACGAACTGGCTAAAACTATCGCTGCCTACTAGCAATTCGACAGTTGATGCGCCGCCTTTTTTGTACAATGCCGTGATACTCGCTTTGAGTAGCTCTTTTTGTCGGTCTAGCTCTTTTTGGGCATTTGCCAGGTCGATATCGAGCTGCTGCAACTTGTTGGTGATCAGATTAATTTGCGTTTCTATGCTGGCGATTTGGATATCAAATTCTGCAATTTTATTTTTAAGCGTATCTGCCTCTCCTGCTAAGCGTTTCGCTTCGGCGTTGTTGGCATCGATCTGGGCCTGTAGCGCATTGGCCTGAGCCCGTAACTCGTCAACGGTTGCCGCATGCGCAACAGATGTAGAACGCAACGAATATGGCGACAGAAAAACACTGGCCATAACAACGACAATCAGCACAAAATAAAATGGTTTTCGAGATATTTGTTTTTTCATGGCTCTGGCCAATCGAATCACACACATAGTGTACAAAGTATTGGCAGAAAAAGCAATGTGCTTATGGCGCCAAATGCACTACGGTGTTGAGTTTTGTCCAGTAGCTATGCCGGCCTACCAATGCTTCAGCTTGAGATGTTTTTCCATAGCCAGCGTGCTCGATACAACCCCAACCAAGACTCCGGCCATTATCGCCGATGCGTACATGCCGACGATCACGGTCGGCGTCGTAAAGAACTCGTATGTAGCAGCAAACTCGGCCTGATTCGCCACCTTACTGCCAAGCGGTACTACTCCCGCCACAACAACACTTGCCGCAATGATTCCAGCAACGATGCCATACATGCTCGACTCAACTAAAAAGGGCCCTCGGATATACCCAGGTGTTGCCCCAAGCAATTTCATGGTCCTAATTTCGTCACTACGCGTAAATATGGCCATGCGAATAGTATTGAAGATGATCAGCATACTAACGACTGCGAACACAGCCGCAGCGATAATGCTCGCTGTTGTGATAAATCGTTGTGAGGCACCTGCTCGCTCAATTGTTCGCTTCACATCAGTCTTTCCCAAGCTGACGCTTTCGACGATAGATTTGTACTGATCTTGTTCCGCGATAGAACCAACCGTCTGCAATTGACTCAGATCTTTAACGCTAATCTCTAAAGATGCCGGTAAGCTATTGCCGCCGACCAATGCGAGGCCTTCGAGTAACTTCTTGTCATTCTGAAAACTTTGGGCAAATTGCTCCTGCGCCTGAACGGTAGTCACGTGGTCAACACTTACAACTGTTGTATTTCCGTAAATTGCACGCTGCAGTTTCTTGATTTCGTCATTTTCAGCACCCTCTTTCAGGTATACCGACACTTTAAGGTTCTTAGAAAGCTCGGCAATAGCATTGCGTGCTGTGACGTTTAATACAACTGACATGAGTACGATCACGAGCGCAACAACCATCACGGCTGTTGCGGCAATACTGAGCCACGAATTACGAAAAAAGTTCTTGATACCCGACGCACAAATACGCCTCAAAGTGATAAGTTTTCTATTCATGCTTCCCTGTAGCTCCCTGCCGCACGGTCACTCACGATCTGTCCGTCACTGATAGTGACGACCCGGCGTCGCAGCTTATTGACGATGTCTTGGTTATGGGTCGTCAACAAGACCGTTGTGCCATACCGGTTAATCTTTTCGAGGACACGGATCACATCCCAAGCATGCTTCGGATCGAGGTTGCCCGTCGGCTCGTCGGCAATTAGAATCTTCGGTTGGCGTGCAATTGCGCGCGCAATTGCAACGCGCTGACGCTCGCCGCCAGACAATTCGTCAGGATAATTATCGCCTTTTCCAGTTAATCCAACGATCTCTAGGACACGGGGTATAGTATGGCGAATTTCGCGATTACTCATACCAACGATCTCTAGGGCAAATGCAACATTTTCAAAAACCGTCTTGTTCGGTAAGAGTCGAAAATCCTGAAAAACAACACCTATTTTTCGGCGTAACAATGGGATATTGCGATCTGGTAGCGACTCGTAGTCGATACCGCCAACGATAATTTTACCGCTCGTTGGCTTTTCCTCGCGGGTAAGTAACTTTAAGAACGTTGACTTACCTGCTCCACTTGGCCCAACGATAATCACAAATTCTTTCGGCTCAACATGCAAAGACAGCCCCTTGAGAGCGGCTGAACCTTTGCGGTTATAGCTTTTTGTTACTCTATCCAGCAAGATCATATCACTTATGATTATACCAGATACTCAGCACGACATATGGTGATTTAAAGCAATACCATGAGTAGAATAAGCATACTCAGAGCAATGGGGATCCATCCCATAACAATACCGGCGATGGCATGGCCTTTTGCGCCGGGTGTTGGATTGGCTTTGTACTGTGCGAGTCCTTTGTATCCGAGAATCAACGCTACGACTGAAAATGGCAAGCCAATAAATGGTATGAGTCCAAAGATGCCAAAATAGTACGACAACAAGGCTGGTTTGTTCTTGGTCGGCACCAATACTTGCGCAACATCATCGCTACTACTCTGTTGATACACAACATTTTGCATGGGCTGCGGCGATGTTACGGGTTGTGCAAAATTTTGTGGTTGCTGGGGCGAAGGCGAAACGTCATTGGGATTCATAGTCTATGCCATCGAGCTACTACCGGCAACAAGGATAATTAGTATAAGGTAAAATACGGCCACAACGGCCCCAAACGCAACCAGAATGCCGTTGATGATAATACCAATCTTGGCCATCTTATTGTCGATACCCACAGCGCGTGACTTGTTGCGCGCTACGAAACCCAAAATCAAGCCGAGGAGCGGGAATAAAACTATACAGACTAGACTGGCGATTGCCAATACCTCGCCAGGATCACTAGCAGGCTGTTGCGGTTGAGGTTGTTGGATGGGCTGCTGAGGCTGTACTGGCTCGGCTCCGGTAAATGGCTGAGCCGATTGGTCTTGTTGAGGTTGCTGATCGTTTTGCATGGTACCTTTCAATATTTTTAACTTTGTATGCTTCAAGCCTCACTATAACGCAAGTAATACCCTACTGCAAGACTGCCACATGAGACCAAAAGAAAAGTGATTCGATGATCCCTTATGTAGACGCA
>CAYRPO010000013.1:14222-18504 GCA_964426305.1 uncultured Candidatus Saccharibacteria bacterium | reverse complement strand
ACACCATCGAGATCGTCGATGACGACGGTACGGTGGTTGCAGAGGCTCATTCGCTCGATTATGCCAAGCTTCAGCTTGATCGCATCGAGCGCCTTGGTCGCCGTGAGGCGGCCAAGCAGAGTGCTCAGGAGGACATTTCTCATCTTCGAGCGAAGGCTCAGGAGCTTTCCGCCAAGGGGCTTCCGACTGCGCAGCTCGATTCGATGATTCGCGCACTGCCAACCATGATTTTGTATGGTTGGGGTCTGCGTCGTGTCGAGATCCAAGAATCAATCAGGCGAGCATGGCATGAAGTCGAGCGGCTTGAAGGCGATCCGATCGAGGTGCTGGTTGACGAGATTATGCACGGGCGATTGATGACCGATGCACATGAGCACAACAAGGCCGTCATCGCTCGTCTTGATGCTCTCGAGATCCGCTCCGGCCGGTTCATCGAGAGCTTCACCGATGAGGGTCTGCGGCGGTTCTACCGCATGCATCTGAACGGAGCAACTCGCGTCGATCAACTGGAGTCATGTGATCTTCGGATTCGGTTCTTGGACTATGCGCCTGCAGATGTGGTCGCAGAGCTCGAGCTTGCGCCTGAAACCGTCGAGCTCGTGGGTCGCAAGGGTTCGAGCTCATACTCGATCACCTACGCATACGAGCAGATCGACGGCGAACAGGTGGCG
This sequence comes from uncultured Candidatus Saccharibacteria bacterium, assembly GCA_964426305.1. GTDB lineage: Bacteria > Patescibacteriota > Saccharimonadia > Saccharimonadales > CAIOMD01 > CAYRPO01. The sequence continues at coordinate 17,833 of CAYRPO010000013.1, read as the reverse complement.
GTGGCGTCCATGTCGGTTCCTCTCTCGGTCTATGAGCGCAACTGTGCCGAACATGGCCGCAAGTCGAACTTCCCACAGATCGAGGGGGTTCGGCTGATGATCTCTGTGACGGTCGACGGCAAAGAGATCGCGCGTGGCGAAGATGGTGATCAGCTGAAGGGTAAGATCAAGAAGTACAAGGGTGGGAGAAGTCGTTCGAAGCTGGCATCACCAGAATTGAACATGGCTGCGTTCATCGGCGGTGACAATCGTCCAACTGAGCCTCCGCCGTGGTTCACCGGCAGAGTCCGTCGGAGGTAGCACATCTGGCACGGCCCTCGGTCCCTCAAAAGACCTTGGGCCGTGCCTCGACCCAAACCCAAAAATGCTTTTGGTTTTAGGCTGAGGTATGCTGGTATATGTACATTAGGCGCATTTTATAAGGGCTTGGCAAAATAGGAGTATATAACAGTGAATCCAACAAATTTCGATAACAGCCAAACCGTACCTCAACTATCCGCGCACCCGACACAAAGCAATCCGCACGTTGCCTTTGGTGGTACGGATCAGGCTGCAACTAGCGCCCCCGTTACAAAGTCGTCTCATGCGGTACGTAATGCAATCCTTTGGATCATTTCGGGTCCTGTGGTGCTGATTGCTTTGGCCGTGTTGTCGGTCTTCTTTCGTTTATTGCTAGCGTTAGGGGGTGGTGTGTCCTCGCTTGTGATTGTTGTGAATATGCTTGGGTTTATTGGCGGCCTTGTTGGTATGTTGTTGCTGGTTATTGGGCCAATCGTCGGCATTATCATTCTTGCCAAGAACGACCAATAGCATCTTATGCTAACTACGCAATCTTCTTATTCGTAGCCCTTTTCTGGCGACCAAAATTGGAGACGCGGACAAGATTTTTGTGCGTTGCGCGCAATCGGTACCATTGCCGAGAGCTGATTTTCGAGTACGTGAATACGAATCGGGTTGCCGTCCATATCGGACACTAGGACGATGCCTGTCTTTGCGAGGGCTTGCTGCGCTTCTGTCTCATCCATGCCAGAACTTCCTGGGTAGTAGAATCCTATAACTTTGCACTCTGTAAGTAGTGTGGTTGCTTCGTTGACTGTCAAGGCAGAATACTGTACGCCACCCGAAGTCGCTTTAGAGCTTTTTATGGTGCCACATTTTTGGGAATTTTTGAGCGCTGCAGCGTCTAGATCAGCGACGTCTTCGGGGTGTACAAATTTGTCGTTTCCGTCCCTCAGCGTTAAGTGGTCAGGATGGCCACCACCGTAGCTTTTATTTACTGTTGAAACCTGACAACTTTCGATTAACCCTAATGCTTCATCTTTGGGTATCATTTTTTCTTCGTAGTAGTTTCTCATGCCTGCGCCGCTATAAAGCATATAAAAGTTGTAGGCAATATAACTTATGAACAGAAGCGTCGTTGCAATTGTGGCGATCGGCAAAATAAGTTTTTTTACCTCTTGGTTTTCGGCGAACAAGATACACAATGGCGCAAATCGTATCAATGACCAACAGTATGCCAAATGCGGGAACCAGAGTCACGTACAGAGCTAATGCGACAAATTCTGTACCTGATTGTCCTTGATTTGCACTGTTACCTAAGCCGGCCATCAGTGCTACGAACAGCACGACTGGTGCGAGCGTGAGGACGGCCAAAATGGTTGAAAAAATAAGCCAAAATTTGGATTTCTTCGGTGGGGCACTAGAAATTGATTGTGGTGATGCTTGTCCAGAAGCAGTCGCGGGCATTGGTTCTATATTTCCCATCACGTAGGGACTCGTACCTTCCTGACTCTGAGGCGGCTGTGTGGATGCTGTCTGCTGAGGTTCGGTTGCAGGGGGTGTTGGGGTATTGCCGTTTGGCTCGTTTGGGTTCATGTTGGTTTTCCTGATTAATTGAGCTACAAGAGGATTATACTAACAAGCCCGCAAAAGAGCTAACGCTGACACTAGCCGACAGTTGCCGTTTCCGAATAGGGCCACGTTTTGACAACTACCGAAAAAGGTAGTACGGTAGCTGCAAGTCTTTGTCCAAAATACTCTAGTGAAAGCAGGCGTAAGACATGCTCTTTTGTATTCATGAAGCTGATCGCTGTGACTATGGATGGATTCTCGGCGAGCCCGACGAAGCCACGCAGAAGATTGTGAACTATCGCAGGCCACGTTACGCCGGTATGAAGGCGGCGGTGCTTTCGTTGGTGTTGATGATCACTGCTGTCGTCATTGAAGATGTTGCGATGTGGATCGGGATCACTCTGATCTTCGCTGCGATCACAGGACCTGTGATCTACATGAACACTGTGTTCAAGAAGTTAGCAGTCCGAGGAGAGTTTCTTCGAACGAATCCTCGGATTGTTCTGGAGTGCCGAGACACCAGCTTTCAGATCTTGGCTCTCCATAATAATTCGATGTTCATGACAGGACCATACAAGAAGCAGATCGACGCCTATTTCGAGAGATTTCGTGATCTCGATGAGTTGTTGCGCACGGGCTACGTGAGCTATGACATACGCGAGCAGGCTGAAGATCGCATCGCACATGATGCAAGGAACCTTGCAATAGAAATGCGAGGCGTCAAATTGTTTGATCAGCTGCTAGAGAGGCGTCGTACGGAAATACAGAGGAATTGGGAAGAGGATCGAGTAGCTCGTGTACGTGCCGATGCGATGGTACTTACTTTGCTTACTGGTATCTGAAGGACGAAGATGCGGGTGTCTAGGGCTGTCGGCCCAAGGCACCCGCTTTTCATCTTGGTATGATTTGACAGTGCGTAGACGTCTTTTTATGATTAGTTCGATGAGCAGGCCTGCACATACCATCCGCTACAAAAATCCTTTTCTTGTGGCTGCAATACTGCTTCTGATCGGAGCTATGGCCGGGTACTCGGTTGGGTATTATGTTTCTTCCCTCAAGCATGATCCACATAATATTCCGACTGAGAATAAGACAGGGTATATCACTACTAACGAAGCGCGAAATATGGTAGATAACTTTTACCAACAATATCTACACCCAAAAAAAGAGTCTCCCGATGAATATCGTAAATTATACGTGAACGGATGGGGAAGTAAGGGGTTGGCATTTTATAACGAGTATTATAGGCATGGTTTTGACCCTATCGTATGCTCATCTGTGATGCCCACAAGCGTTGTTGCTCAGAGCATAGAGACTGGAGCTGGTGCTGCGGTAATTGCAGAGGCTAAGTACCCTGACGGTTCTACTGAAAATATAGTTATAACGTTAGTGCTAAATATTGATGGTTTTAAAATCGATACCATAACTTGTGCCGGAGACAAGGGAAATCTTCCACCCAGCACCTAATTATAATTTGAGGGGGGATTCGCCTGGCAGGCAAACGAAAATTACGTTTGCCAATGTCACTCTTTCATATGCCACGAGCATATGACGAGTAAGGCTCGAGTAAGAATTGTCAGTGACAATTCGCAAGGCCGGAAGCCCTGCGCACATTAGTGACAGAGCTGAGGCGGGCTCGCGAAATCTGCAAGGCAGATATTCGTGAGTTGCTACTGACAGTCCCCGTTCGAATCCCTTCTCTGCATCACAGTACGGGGATTCGACCTTGCTAACGAAAGAATATTACTTTCGTCACAGCA
>CAYRPO010000013.1:0-14122 GCA_964426305.1 uncultured Candidatus Saccharibacteria bacterium | reverse complement strand
TCACAGTACGGGGATTCGACCTTGCTAACGAAAGAATATTACTTTCGTCACAGCAACCGCTTTCGCGGCTAAAGGGCGGCCAACTGCCACAGGCAGTTGTCGTTCGAATCTCGCTCTGACTTTGCCAAATAAATCTTGATATACGGTTGCAGGGATTCCGACTCACAAGTCAAAATGCTTTGCATTTTGACTTGTGAGCCCGGCTCACGGCTCGCCTAAATGGGCTCGCACGCTCCGCCTGTTCGAATCCCACGAAAGCCAAGGCATTGGCTTTCTTCCTCCTCCGCTCTTCCAAAGTAAAGACCCAGTCTTGCGACTGGGTCTTTACTTTGGCGGAGGAGGAGGGATTCGAACCCTCGCAGGAGATTGCTCCCCTCTAACGATTTAGCAAACCGTCCCCTTCAGCCACTTGGGTACTCCTCCGTAGGCTAAAGCTACCAAATTATATCAGATACAAAGACATACTGTCACGTATGGGTTACAGTAGATATATGATAAACATGACGAATGTGCCGATGGATGAATCGGCGGAGCATACAATACAGAGTCTACAAGCAAGCCATACGAAGCGACCTTGGCTATGAATGTCTTGTCAATCTATGCTCATCACGAGCCATCGTCGCTGACCGCCTCTCTTAAAAACGTGGCGACCAGCGTACTGACTAGACAAGGTCATACAGTAGTGGAAACCGATCTGTACGGCATGGGTTTTTCGCCAACTGCACACAAATATGACTTCACACAAACCAGTGGTCGTCATTTTAACTATATGCTTGAACAAAAAAATGCCGTTACAAACGGCATGGCCTTTGCACCAGATATACTTGCCGAACTAGAAAAAGTTGCCGCAGCTGATTTACTCCTCTTTCATGCGCCAATCTGGTGGCAGGGTGTGCCTGCAATTTTGAAGGGCTGGTTTGACCGCGTGCTGGTGATGGGTGCTGCTTGGGACGGTGGCAGGATATACGAAAAAGGCTTACTACGAGGAAAACAAGCCATGCTGTGTGTCGTTGCTGGTGGGCCGCAAGATTTTTACAGCGAGCGTGGCAAGCATAAGACGACTATGAATCAGGTACTACATCCCGTACAGCATGGTACGTTTTCGATGTGCGGCATGGATGTGCTGGAGCCGTTTGTCGTTTATAACGCGCTCGGCTTAGCGCCCGGCCAGGCCGATCGTATTCTGGCGGACTACGAGTTTCGTGTGCAGACACTTGTACAGAGCCCAGTTTTTTGGCATACATACGATAGCGAACCAAACAACGTATAATATGCGCATGGATGACACGTATCGCGCTCGGCAACTGCGGGATCAGTTTCTGCTGTCGATTGGTGTGTTGAATATGCTCGCAATCATTTTACTCACGTATCGAATCGACAAGACGGGTACGTACCGATATTGGTTTTTGGCATGGAACCTGTTTTTGGCATGGCTTCCGGTGATATTTGCGTGGCAGCTCCACAAACGAACAGCACGAGGCCTTGCCTTGTCATGGCAAACTGCCACATTGTTTGTCTTGTGGTTATTATTTTTGCCAAATGCTTTTTATCTGATCACCGATTTTATCCATTTGCGCCCAACAGGAGAGGTATCCCTCGTTTCCGATATCGTTTTGTTTAGTGTATATGCCTGGTGCGGCTTCGTTCTGGGGTATCTGGCACTCTTTTTGGTGCATCGCCGTGCAGTACAGCGCTTTGGTCAATATGGCCATTGGCTGCCCGTCGTGACGCTGTTGCTGAGCGGTTTTGCGATTTACTTGGGTCGGTATCTGCGATGGAATAGTTGGGATATTGTCCTTAACCCGTTAAGTGTCTTGTTTGATGTATCGGACCAGCTAATCAATCCATTGAACACACGTTTCACACTTGGCACTACAGGACTGATCTTTCTGCTACTGTCGAGCCTTTATTTTGTGCTCTGCGCAACATTGCGTCTTGTGCATGGCTCGAAAAACGACGTCATATCGTAATCTATACTCTGTTTTTTTGTGCTGTCGGTTGCGCGTAGCCTAGCTTTAGCTTAAGCTTATTCATAGCATATGAAAAAGATCCAAAACGCGCTTATACTGTTCCCCAATCAATTGTTTGCGCCCGATCTTTTGCCGAAAGTTGATACCGTGTATGTGGTCGAAGATCCGCTATTCTTTGGCGCCGACCAACAGTATCCAGCCATGCTGCACAAACAAAAGCTTGTTCTGCATCGTGCAACTATGCGTCGGTATGTCGAAGAGGCGTTATGGCCTGCCGGTATAAATGTCGAATATATCGAACTACACGATGCCGGATCAACGGAAAATGTCTTACATCGCGCCAAGACTGCTGGAGCAGAGATGGTGCAGATTTTTGACCTCACGGATCACACCATGGAAGTGCGGATCAAAAAAGCGATCGACGAGACTATAGAACCGCCATTTGAGTTGAGAGTGTTGCCTAGCCCAAATTTTTATGTACGAAGAGGCGAAATCCAGGAGTTTTTTGCCAACAAGCCCCAGCATACATTTGCCGATTTTTACCAATGGCAACGTGAACGGTTCAATATATTGATCGACAAGAAGTTTAAACCCGTGGGCGGGGCCTGGATGCATGAGCCTGACGAACAAAAGCCACTACCGCATGATTATGTAGCGCCCGGATTTGAGTCGTTTGGCGATAACCCATATGTTGCTGAGGCGAAAAAATGGGTCGAGAAGCACTTCGCGAACAATCCAGGCAGTCTAGAGTCTTTTGTGTGGCCTACTTCGCATACCGAGGCGACAGAGTGGCTTAAGGATTTTTTGCGTAATCGGCTTGTGTCGTACGGGCTATATGGCGATGCGATTGATGGACAGTCTATGCTAGTGCATCATAGTGGGTTGTCGGCCGCACTCAATGTGGGGCTTCTGAATCCACAAGACGTTGTCGATGCGGCATTGACATATGCCGACACAGAAGATGTTGATCTGTCAAATCTTGAACCGCTTATACGCCGTGTATTGGGCTGGCGAGAATATGTCAGGGGGCTATACGTTACACAGCATATCTCGTTGCGTAGTGGCGGCGGACAGATACAACAACCCCTGCCAAATGCTTTCTGGCAGGGAACAACTGGGCTTCCGCCGGTTGATGATGTCATTGCCAAGGTAAATAAAAACGCCTATGCTCACCACAATGAGCGCCTCATGATTATGGGCAACATCATGTTGCTGTGTGAAGTGAAGCCTGACGCGATGTACGAGTGGTTTTTGAGTTTATTCATCGATTCTTATGACTGGATGCTCGTTCCGAACATCTATGGCATAAGTCAGCTCAGCGACTTGGGCGGCATGGTTACGAAGCCCTACATTTCGGCCAGCACCTACATACGAAGCATGAGCCACTACCCAGAGGGCGAGTGGTGCAATGTGTGGGACGGTCTTTTTTGGAACTATGTAGAGCGACACCGCGATACGCTTGCCAAAAATCCTCGAACCAGCGTGTTGGTTAAGTCTCTTGCGCGCGTCAATCCAGACCGCAGACGTATCATCACCTATAGAGCCCAAGATTTCCTTGACTCGCTATAAGTAACACTTGCACTATAAGCGTAAGTGTGTTAGCGTATGCCTTATAGATGTCAGAAAGACCAAAAGGTATTGCATACATCCAGTCTCCCATAAAGAGACGTTTGGATGTGGCTGTATCTAATATGATGTTGCCTGTCGCCGAAGCCAGTGCGCGTGCCACTGAGCGGGCAATATGGGGAACTGTATCGCCCCAGAATCGTTTTAGGCAAACGCGTTTTGGCGATAATGTCTTGACGCTGGAAAAAATTAAGACGATGCATGACCCTGAGCCAGACGCGCCTCTAGATATTGATCGATATGGTGTGCGCATAGTGAATACGGCCGCTCATTTTGCCCGTGTTGTTGGGCTAGATGAGTTACCGCAATGGCGACAGGTTAGAGACGGTGATATGAGCCTTGTCGGACCGCGCCCAATGCTGTCAGACTGTGTTGACCGCATATCAATCGCTGCTGCGCGTGTAGTAGGTTCCGAGACTGTCGAGGAATGGCGTGAGTTTATTGGATCAGTTAAGCCAGGTATTTTTGGAAGATCACAGGTCTTGCGTCATCGTCTTGGGGTCGACGAGCGTTCGTCGCAAACTAGCGCCCAGACGGTCGTGTATGATTTGGCATACAAATACGAAGCATCACTTGGAGAAGACGCCTGCATTATGATTGGCTCTCCTATGGCAACTGCCTATGAGGGGTTACGTTTTGTTACGATGGCACGCCATAGGCGTCCAGTGTCGCGTAGAGATTCGCAGCAATTTGCTCGCGCCGCATAGCTAAAACTGGTATGTAACGTTGGTACGAAGAGCGTACAATGGACACATGAAGTCTGTACGCAAAAGTGATGCAGCATGGAAGAAAGTGCTCAGTCCAGAGCAGTATGTGGTGCTGCGTCAGAAAGGTACTGAAGTGCCATATAGCGGTGAATGGCTGTATAACGATCATGATGGCGTATACACCTGCGCAGCCTGTGGTGCCGTGTTGTTCGATTCGGCTCACAAGTTCGAGGCCGATTGTGGTTGGCCTAGTTTTTACAATGTAGCATCCAGTGATGCAGTCAGATTAGTTCAGGACGTGTCTCATGGTATGGAACGCGTCGAGGTCCGTTGCAGAAGTTGCGATGGCCATTTGGGGCATGTATTTAACGACGCACCAGACCAACCGACGGGCATGCGTTTTTGTATCAATTCGGTAGCATTGGGCTTCGAGCCCGAGCAGAAAGGGGACGGTGTATGATCTTTCGAACAGACAAAGACTCCTTAACAATCGAGCTGCATGGCAAAGAGCAGTTTTTTGCCATCAAGGCCAAGGTGGTGATACGCAAAAAAGACATCCAAACCATCGATTTTCGCGAAACGTTTCACGAGTGGCGCAAGTGGGAAGTACGAGCACCTGGCGCAGGCATACCAAAACACCTCATTGCTGGCAGTTTCTGGACCGAAGAGGGCTGGGATTTTCTGTACTTAACCAATCCGCACGGTTTTGTGAATCCGCTGGTAAACAATGTGTTGTACATAGAGACTAATCAAAACAAGTTCAAACGCGTCGTGGTGAGCTGCGACCCTGTAGAAGCACAAAAAATTATCAAGTGGGCAAAAAAATAAGAGATCTGTAGATGCACAATGTAGCTGAGCGGTAGGACCCATACCAAAAACATGGGTCCTACCGCCTTTTGTTACGTCGATGTCGTCTGGGACACAACCGTGCCGTCGTGTCGTGTTTGCCACAGGCGCACCGCACTGACTGCGTAGCAGATCCAGCCGAATGGCAGCAGTGTGACGAGCACGAAACTGACAGTACTCCAGGCTCGAGGTTGATCCAGGATGTGTCGGTGCAGGATGTAGCTGTCTCCGGCATAACTGATCAAGAGGTATGTCGGGACCAGTAGCAGCACGGCACACACAAACCCAAGCACAAGCATCGTGATGGCCGTGCTGAGCGGATAAGGAGTGTGCTGCTCTGCGGGGGCAAATGTGCCAGTCTCGACAGTATGCCGTAGGCTGTCAGTCATCCACGAGCTGAGATCTAGCGTACTACTATCGCTCATACGCAACAACAGATCTGCGTACTGCTGATGTTGCTGCTGTGGGATGCTGAGTATCTGCTGGTTGTATGTGATCCTGACGCTTTGGTCGTGATTGTAGGTGTCTACGACCAAGACGGTAAACAGCCCCAGGAATGCAAAGACTATGGCGATACTGTAGAACAGCATCACCGCGCCACGTATGCGGATGCGAGTCCACATGTGCTCGCTGGCATAGTAGCGATCGAAAAGATATCGAAACACGAACCCTTCCTCTCTTGTAGATGGAAAACTGCAAACGCCACTTGCGGACGTAACCAGGCTATAAAACCATAAAAATACGCAACATGCAACGCAATGTGACTGTACTCACACATTTTTGGGGCGTAGTATGGGTTGCTATGAGCATGCTTACATCATCACAGTCTATGGTCCGATCTGCTGCAAAGCGACTCCGGATGAGCGACGACCAGCTGGCGCAGCTGTTGAACCCAGACCAAGAACATCAATTTGAACTACATATCAACGGTCATACTCACCAGGCGTATCGCATTCAGCATGACAACAAGCGAGGGCCTTACAAGGGCGGCATTCGTTTCCATCCGCATGTCGACCTAGACGAAGTGCGAGCCTTGGCTATGCTTATGGCGGTTAAAACTGCGGCCGTTGACATTCCGCTGGGTGGTGGCAAGGGCGGTGTGGCAATTGATCCCCGCGAACATGACAAGGCGCACATCGAGGCAGTGGCCCGCGAATATGTGCGTAAACTGCATGCGCACATTGGACCAGACAAAGACGTGCCTGCGCCCGACGTCAATACTGACGGTGAGGTTATGGGCTGGATGGTTGACGAGTACGAACAGCTGACTGGCGATGTGTCGAAGGCCAGTTTTACCGGTAAGTCTGTTAATAACGGAGGGTCGCTTGGTCGCGAAGAAGCAACAGGGCGGGGTGGTGTGATCGTGCTGCGTGAATATTTGCGTTCCCAGGGTCTGCTTGGTCAGCCACTGTCAATTGCTGTGCAGGGCATTGGTAATGTTGGTTTTTACTTTGCTCAAATTGCCGAGGCCGAGTTGGGCGTGCGAATCGTGGCAGTTTCGAACTCGCGCCATACTCTGACGGTGCAGAATTCCGAAACTGACGCGTTGTCGTTCCGGGACGTGGCATTTTCTCGGACAGTCATCGACGATCTTGTGAGTGATGCAACCGAACTATTGCCAAGCGACGATATCATAGGTTTGCCTGTTGACGTACTGGTGCTGGCAGCGCTTGAAGATGCAGTGACCGCACAAAACGTTGCAGACGTGCAGGCGCCGATAGTTCTGGAACTTGCCAATGGGCCGGTCGACGACGAAGCTTTTACTAACCTTGTTTCGCGCAATGTGACTGTCATTCCAGACATTGTTGCCAATGCCGGTGGCGTGGTGGTTAGTTATTTCGAATGGCAACAGAATTTAGCAGGCGAACACTGGTCCGTCGACCAAGTGAACACAAAACTCGACACTATTCTCGCCAAAGCATCCCAAGACATGATTGCTTGTGCCCAAGCCGAACACATATCACACAAGGTTGCCGCCTTCCAGATTGCACTTCAGCGCCTCGCATCTTGACAAAACAACATAATCTGCGATTATATACGTATCCTACCTACAGGAAGGAGCTCCGTGGCTCTCTTTAGCTATTGCAGTGTCGACCGGCAGAGGGGCACGCCTCGTCGGATCCGCAGGAGTCGCAAGAAGAGGCGCGTCTACCCTCGCAGGTGGTAGTTGGTATGGTTCATGCCGACGTCATTGTCGGCATGAACCATACTCTTCACACTCGCTTTAGGTATACTTTTTATATGACACACGCCGACATCGAAACCTATATACTTAGCATGCCAAACAGTTGGCTTGATTATCCATTTGGCAAAGATGTTGCTGTGTACAAAGTTGGCGCCCAGGGTTCGAGCGATGCAAAAATGTATGCACTCATTGCCGAAGGCAGCGTCCCACTACGACTGAGCTTAAAATGCGATCCGCAGTTGGCTATTTTGTTGCGCGAAAAGTACGAGACGGTACTGCCGGGATATCATCTGAACAAGAAACATTGGAATACCCTTATATTGACTGGTCAGATTCCTGACGAAGAAGTAAAAGATCTTATTCGCCTCAGCTACAATCTTGTGACCGGCATAGTCCCATCAAACACATAGACGTATATCATGCACGCGACCGTTGGGGACTGCTGTGCATTATGGTGTTCGCTTGTTCGCTAGTGGTTATCTGCAGCCTGGCCAGATTCCCGCTTAATTAGTAAGCCGACTGCGGCATATTGATTAGCTAATTCTTTTTTGGCACTTTGACTCTTTTGCCCAGCGTAGGCCGTCTGAAGAGTATTGCGGTATGCGTCGACGCGCTGCGTCAAAATTGCGGCATAACTGGCGTCAAATTTGCCGCTTGTTTCGGCGTCATCAAGTGCTTTTTTGTAGCCATCGTTGCGATATAGCGCAACCTTTTTCTTGTCAAGCTTAATGCCTTGCTTGTCCATCAGTGCTATCGTTGCTTGGTTCTGTGACGTATACAATACCTCACTATTGGCGGCGAGTTGCTGTAGTTGTGGATCGCGAGCCTTTTGGGCGCCAATTTTGGCCAGGTCAATCAGGTCGGATTGGCCAGCGATCAGCACGTAAAAGTTTTCAGCATTATTTTTGCTACCCGCATTGAGTACATTCATGAGCACCACGCCTGCTGCGCATAGTACGGCAACCAAGCCAAAAACAATCAGGATGCGATGTTTTGTGCTAGGGAGATTGACTTTTTTTTGTGGCTTGCTGTCTAAGAAAAATGAATACGGATTTTGTTGGTCCATTAATCCTAGCATACCTGTTTTACGCGTATTTTTCGAGCCCAGATCTAGACATGTTTGCTGATCGAGCCCCATGTGTATCGTATAACGCTCTAGCGTGGCCTCCATATGAGGAGTTGTAGTGTGCCTGGTATTGTATCACCCCTAGAGGCGTGTACAATTACATCAGATGGATGCAGTAGAGGATATCAAGAGTCGATTGTCGATCGAAGATGTTGTGGCCGACTATGTCGAGTTGCGCCGTTCGGGGCGCAATTTTAAGGGCTTGTCGCCATTCAATCCAGAGCGCAGCCCAAGCTTTATGGTGAGCCCCGAAAAACAGATTTGGCACGACTTTAGTAGTGGTCGTGGTGGCAACATGTTTAGTTTTGTTATGGAGATGGAAGGTGTTGATTTTCGTGGCGCCATGGAGATTCTAGCTCGAAAAGCAAACATCGACCTCAGTCTGTATCAGAAGGGTGACGGCACGGCTCGCCGCAACAAGGACGCTGCAGCTGCAGCACTAGAACTAGCTGCCAAGTACTATCAGCAGACATTGCTTAAGAACGCTGACGCCTTGGACTATGTAGTGGGCAAACGAAAATTTAACAAATCGACACTGACAAACTTTCGCATAGGGTATTCGCCCAACACCGGTAAGGCCCTGGTGGAATTTTTAAAAAAACGAGGCTACGACGTAAAAACTATGCAATTTGCTGGTCTGACATCGCGATATGGCGGTGATATGTTTCGGGGTAGAGTCATGATACCGCTCATGGACGCCCAGGGGGCGGTCGTAGGCTTTACAGCGCGCCTGCTTGCCGATGATCCAAATTCACCGAAGTACATCAATACTCCGCAGACGATGTTGTATGACAAGGGTAGGCATGTATTTGGATTACATTTGGCAAAAGACGCTATACGTCGTGCTGGCTTTGTGGTAGTCGTCGAGGGTAACCTAGACGTTGTCAGTAGCCATCAGGCGGGGTATGCCAATGTGGTTGCGACGGCTGGTACGGCACTGACACCGCATCACCTGAAAGCGCTTGGGCGTTTTGCCAGTGATATACGGCTCAGCTTTGATCAAGACCGTGCAGGAATCGCCGCTGCAGAGCGAGCAATTGCCGTTGCTCAAGGGGTTGGCGTGCAATTGTCGATTGTGACTATACCAGAGGGTAAGGATCCCGACGAACTTATCAAAAAAGATCCAGCTGCATGGGAAAAAGCCATCGCCGAGCCGATGTATGCTGTCGACTGGCTGATCGAACGATATAAACATATCTTTGACCTGCAGTCGGCGAACGGCAAGCGACAATTTTCTGACACACTACTGGCGACTGTTGCGCGACTTACCGATAGCGTCGAACGTGATCACTATCTGCTACTACTTGCCGGGCTAACCGAGGTTAGTGAGCCGGCAATGCGCAGTAAACTCGCGGGCTTGCAAAAAGGCGATACAGAGCCACGAAAGCGCCAAAAAAGCCCAGCAGTCGAGTCTCAATCACCCACCCAAGACGTATACCAGGACCAACTACTATGCTTGCTGGTATCGTATTCGATCACTCGCAGAATCTTAGAGACCAATGGTCAGCGCTTGGTCTTCTCGACGCCTGAACGACAGCGGGTGTACGAGTATGTTGTAGCCAATCCACAGGTGACTTTGAACGATGAAATTCCGGAAGATTTGAAAGATGTGGAGGACTATGTCAAAATACTACTATTCAAAGCAGAAGAGCTCTATAACAGTTTTGACTCGAACGAGCGGCTGAGGGAGCTACGTGATTTGGTTCATAGATTAACGACAAAATATCAAAAACAGCAAAAGACAGAGCTCAGTGCCGCGATTCGAGCCGCCGAAGATGCGGGTGATGACGCAAAAGTCGCTGAATTACTGGAACAATTTAACTCATTACTAAAAAAGGACTAGGAGAATCCCTTGGCAGACGAACCGAAAGATTTGCAAGCTGCGCGCCAGCAGTTGCTCGAAAAGGGCAAAAAAGACGGCAAGCTCGAACAGCGCGATGTATTCGCGCTGATACCAGATGCGCCAGAAAACCTTGATGCGCTTGATGGGTTGTATGCAGACCTCATCGAGGCTGGCGTTGAGCTGGTTGTGCCGGAAGAGCCAACCCCGGTTGATTTTACAGACGAATGGGCCGAGGACGAAGAAGATGATGCGCCAATCGATACAAGTGCTTTCTTGGATGACGTATCTGACGACTCAGTACGTTTGTATCTGCGCGAGATTGGTAAGATTCCGCTGCTAACGGCAAGTGAAGAGCTTGAGCTGGCGCATCGCGTGGTGGCTGGCGACAAAGACGCCAAAGACAAGATGGCCGAGGCAAACATGCGCCTGGTTGTCTCGATTGCCAAGCGGTACGTTGGTCGTGGTCTTGATTTGCTGGATCTCATCCAGGAAGGCAACACCGGTTTGTTACGTGCTGTTGAAAAGTTTGACCCAGACAAGGGGTTTAAATTTAGCACCTATGCTACCTGGTGGATTCGTCAGGCAATCACTCGAGCAATCGCCGACCAAGCTCGCACGATCCGTATTCCAGTGCATATGGTTGAGACGATCAACAAATTGTTGCGCACCCAACGTCGACTGACACAGGAACTAAACCGTGAACCAACCAACGAAGAGATCGCCAAAGAGATGGAGATCGAAGTCGAAAAGGTTGAACACATAATGAAGATCAAGCAGGACATCCACAGTCTTGACCAGAGTGTCCGCGACGAGGATGAAGACTCGGTGCTGGGTGATTTTGTGGAAGACGAAGACACAATCAGCCCCGAAGAATCTGCAGCCAATCAGCTGTTAAAGGAACAAGTCAAAGACTTGCTGAGCAGCCTGAGTGAGCGTGAACAAAAAATTGTGCGTCTACGTTTTGGGCTAGAAGACGGCAAAAACCACACGCTCGAAGAAGTAGGGCAAGAGTTTGCCGTGACACGTGAGCGAATCCGACAAATCGAAGCAAAAGCACTCGCAAAATTACGTAAGCACAAAGATGCCCGAAGACTTCTCGACTACATCAAGTAGGCTACCCGAACTACTGGGAATTGGTGGTCTACCGCGCAGCGGAAAAGATACACTGGCCGATTTTTTAATGGCATACGGTTACTACGGTGTTTCGCTTGGTGACATCGTTCGTCATGTCGCCCGAGAGCGGCATGCTGGCAAGCCGGACCCAATCTCGACAACCAACACTACCGAAACGGCGAATTGGTTGCGGTCGGTGCGCGGCGCTGACTTTGCGCTACGTATGGCTTTGGAGCGATACGAAGCGCACAAGCAGAATGTTCCCGACGCGAAAGGCTTACTCGTGTACAGTGTGCGCGCACGAGTAGAGGTTGACTTTATACGTGCGCACAGAGGTGGACTGATCTGGCTCGACGCGCCAGACGATCTTCGGTATCAGCGCTATCTTGAGCACTTGCGAACCGGTGAATTGCCAATTACGCAGGCCGAACTGTTAGCGGAAGAGGCCGTACAGTGGCAACCGCGCAAAGACATAGACCCGGCGATTCAGATGAATGTTGCGTACGTCCGTGATCATGCAACCATATCGTTGCACAACGACTCGCACAGTATTGATGTGTTCCTAGAGCAGGCTCGACGCGTACTATTTGGCGCATAGCTATGTTCATCGAGGTTTCATGGGTGCAATTTTCGCAAGACCTCGTACAATACAAGTAGTATCAAAAACGTAATGACGAGGAGCTGTGCGGTGGCTACAAAGCTTTGCGTTCGAGCAATTATTGAACACGATGGACGGCTGTTGGCGGTGAAAAATGCCGTTGAGGGTCGCGACTTCTTTTGTTTGCCGGGTGGCGGGGTCGAGCAGGGCGAGAGCCTGCTCGAAGCGCTCGAGCGGGAAATCGTCGAGGAGCTAGGCGTAAGGCCAGTGATTGGTCGGCTTTTGTATGTGCAACAGCTTTCCAACTTTGGCGGTAGCGGCGAGCGATACGGTTTGCCGGCACTCATCTTTCACGTAACGAATGGCGCAGACTTCATGCATGCCGATTTTTCCAAGGCAACGCACTCGTTTGAGCTGACCGCTGCGGCGTTCGTAGATCCGGCGACGATCGCCCTAAAACCATACGAAATTGCCGACGACTGGCAACAGCTTGTGCAGCGCCATTTTGATCAGCCGCCAAAACTGCTCATAAGCGAGTGGCAGCCATGAGCAAGAAGATCGTGATTATTGGTGCTGGGTTTGGTGGCCTTAGCGCGGCAGCATATTTGGCGCAGGCAGGGTACGACGTAACAGTGCTCGAGAAAAACGATCAGCCAGGCGGCAGGGCAATGGTGCTCAAGAAAAAGGGCTTCACGTTTGATATGGGTCCAAGCTGGTACATGATGCCCGACGTGTTTGATGATTTCTTTGCAGATTTTGGCCATCGCACCACTGATTATTACGAAACAAAAAAACTCAATCCTTCATATCGTGTCTATATGACCAGCAGTCATCATGACGTTCGCAGTTTAGCGCACGGTGGCCTTAAATTATTTGAAGATCTCGAGCCCGGTTCCTCCAAAAAAGTCGAGGCTTATCTGCGCAACACCAAAAAAGAATACGATCATGTCCGACGAAGACTACTTGAAAAGGATTATACTGACATGCTCGATATCTTTCAGCCGGCGGCCCTCAAAGTGCTAGCTAGCCCTAAGCTGGTACGTTCATATCATAGTCGCGTCAAGGCAACCGTTGCCAATGAAGACCTGCAAAAAATCCTGGAGTTCATGGTGGTGTTCATGGGTGGTAGCCCGCAGAGTATCCCCAGCTTGTATACGCTGCTGAGCCATGTGGATTTTGGCTTGGGGATTCAGTACCCCATGGGTGGCTTTGGTGCGGTCGCACATGCTTTTGAGCAAGTGTGTATGTCGCGCGGCGTCAAGATTCGGTATAACGCCGAAGTGACACACATCGAAACGTCACGAAAGCGTACAACAGCCGTTTGGATCGGCGATGATCGGATTGAGGCCGATGCGGTCGTTGCTAACGCTGACTATCATCATGTCGAGACCGAACTTTTGTCTCACAATTACCAAAGCTACAGCGAGAAATACTGGCAACACAAAACCATGTCGCCAAGCGGTGTCATGGTATATTTGGGCGTTCGTAAAAAAATCGAAGGCCTTCGGCATCATACATTGTTTTTTGATACGGACTGGCATGGGCATTTTAGCGATGTATTTACAAAAAAACGTTGGTCGCCACGGCCGCTGTTTTACGCAAGTGTACCCAGTAAAACAGATCCAAGTGTTGCGCCAAAAGATCACGAAAGTCTGTTTTTATTGGCTCCCATGGCAAACGATGTAATCCCTACGGCAGCTCAGCGCGACGAACTTGTGAGTGGCATGATTGCGCGCATTGAAGGGCGTACCGGCACCACGTTTGCCAACGACGTGGTCGTGCGCGAAGTGCGTGACTCGCGGTACTTTATGGACTCCTTTAATGCCTACAAGGGCAACTCGTTTGGTCTGGCGCATACGCTCAGCCAAAGTGCCATGTTTCGGCCTCGTATGCAGAGTAGAAAGGTCAAAAATCTGTTCTATGTCGGTCAATACACTAACCCCGGCACCGGTGTGCCGATTGTGGTACTTTCTGGCAAAGTTGTCGCACGACTCGTGCAAGAAAAAATATAGTCTGTATGTATACCCCCAAGAAGGGGCAAGCCTTGCCGTACGAGACGCTTGACAAAAAGCTAGATTAGTAGTATAATAACAAACATTGACCACTGT
>CAYRPO010000012.1:0-18622 GCA_964426305.1 uncultured Candidatus Saccharibacteria bacterium | reverse complement strand
GTCTAAAATCATACGCTTCCTTAGTATACCGTAAACATGCGGCACTCCGGTAGAGAGTCTTGACCTATAAGAGTTTTTTCTGTAAAATAACTCTTTGAAGTCAGAGTAAAGGAATATAGTCATGCAAGTATGTGATATCACGGGCAAAGGCAAACAGTACGGCAGCAATGTCAGCTTTTCGCAGCGCCACACCAAGAAAGTTTGGAAGCCAAACCTGCAGACAAAAACAATCGTCGTCGATGGCAAGAAGGTCAAGCTGCGTATCAGTACGCAGGCCATTCGCATCTTAAAGAAAAAAGGCCTTTTAGCCTAGTTTCGTCAACGATTTTTGTCATAAAACAACCGCGCCTCAAAGCGCGGTTGTTTTATTGTACACCTAATACAACGACCTGGGTCTTATCGGTCATATCCGACTCTTTGAGTTTCAACGAGCTCACTGGCTGTACATCTGTTACGCCCATCGCTTTGAGAAAATCATCCACGCCAGCCTGTGGCACTTCGTATGTCAGTCCCGACTCGGCATAGTGAGTTGGTATGACGATTTTTGGTTCGATCTTTTTTACAAGAGAAGCGGCCATTGGACCATCCAGTGTATAGCCAAAGCCACCAACCGGTATACACAATACATCCACCACGCCTAGTCGTTCTAGTTGCTCTTCGGTTAATGCTGGATTCGCGTTACCAATAATGCCAATTGTAAAATCTTGTATATGAATACGGTAGATGCTCACTTTTGGCTCGCCATCCAGGAATGCAGCCGCAGGGATACCCAAAATCGAAACCTCTGAAATCTCATACTCGCCTGGCGTATCAATCATGAAACGATTCGAAACATCTGCATGCTTCGTAGACGTAAAGACCGTTATGTCCTGGTCAGTCGAAATGCTTTTTTTGCCATGAGCCTCAAGCATATCGTCGACAACAAGGCGTATCTTCTTGTTGGTCGCAAAACGCAAACAATTTGCACCATAAAACTCTATTTCCATGTCATTATTCTCCTTAGGACACTAGCTTTCAATTATAAAATATTATCCCTGTCGATGATAACAATTTTTTTTGCCAAGACGAGATTTGACACAAACCGATCATTTACTTGCTGTCTATACAAGAATTCGTCTGGCTGAAAAACACTATACCGCAAGACTTTTTTCTCTACTGCCTCTAGATCAGCAATTGCTCGATCGATAGCTGAAACGGTGACGTCGCCAACTATAACAATATCAACGCCTGGCGACTCATCAAGCGTAAACTGGCCCGTATATACAAGTAGTCGAATGTTGCCGGCCTTGGCGATGGCATCGACAAACGGATCCGAAGCGGCAGCTTCTGCTTCCTGTGTTACCTGTGGTTCGACTTTTGCTCTGGTTGATTTTGTTGCAGATTTTACTGGCTTGCCGCCAAATATATTGCTCAAGGATTCATAATGCTCAAATGTCTGATCAACTTCGTAGTAGAGTTTGTTATTTGTATTGTCGGATGTAATGATACCAACACTGAGAAGGTTTGCAAGCTCGCGACGAACTGAATTAATCTGTTCATCAATTTTGCGAGTAATCTCTCGTACATAGAACGAACGGTTTGGATTCTGGTAGAACAGCTGCAATAGCTTAACTCGCGTCTTGGATCCAAATAATTGTTCGATCATATTTCTATTGTAGCAATCTGAACCAAAAAATGCGCACAAATATTTTAACGAGGTCGCTGTTTTGCAATTTGTGCTGCTTTTTCTGCAACATTGTCAAGATCTTTTAGGGGTTCAAGCACTGTTTTTTCATACCCAGCGCACAAAATTGCCTGCTCCAAAAGCCAATCAGCAAGCTTTGGGCACTTTGACAATACGGGACCGTGCATATACGTACCGATGATATTTTGCTGAATCAGTCCTTCTGTATGATCTTTACCGTTATTGCCCCCGCCCTGCAATACCGTTGCCAACGGTCGAGCTTGTTGCCCCAAATAGGTCCTGCCACTATGGTTCTCGTAGCCAATCAGCTCTCCGTGCATGGACTGCGTCACGATATTGCCAACAAGTCTTTCGCCAGATGCGACAGTATGTGCGTCGACAAGCCCAATGCCTGGCACTTCTTTGTTTTCTTGGGTCAAAAAGTATGCGCCAAACAATTGATACATCCCACAAATCATAAGCATCGGCACACCGGCGTCTCGCAGACGATGCAAGTCAGCTGATTTTTGCATAAGATCCGCACTGACTGCCTCCTGCCCTTTATCTTGCCCGCCTCCGCCCAAGATAAGATTTGCATCACTCGGGATATCATCGCCGACACCTACAACCGATACATGCACATTAAAGCCGCGGCGCAAAAGTCGTTGTTGCAGAATTATCCTATTCCCAGTGTCTCCATATATATTCATCTCAGCAGCATACAAATGAACTATGTGCAGTTGCTTTTTCATACTGCCTCCACATCTGTGATTGTTGATAAATATCTTCGCAGGTCAAGCATTGCCGTGTATGTCGCATACACCACAACCACACCATGAGGTGCAGCCTGGGCAAGCAGCGCGTCAACCGCCTTTTGCAAACTGGGCTGTATGCTGTCAACAACGCATGCGTCGTACTGTAGTCGCAGCGCCATATCGTACGCACGTATCCCAGATGTCCAGATATGCTGACCCTGCAACACTTCAAAAGGAACATCCCAGAGCCACGAGACATCACGTCCGTCTGCATAATCATCGTTGATAGCAACCAAAACAGAAGAAGCATCATACGACTCTACGTCGCGCAAGACATGTCGAAATCCTCCAGGATTTTTAACCAGCTGAAGAACGATTTTTTTGTCGTCGACAAAAATGTGCTCACCCCTACCAAAGGCTGGATGTATTGTTTTTAGCATTTCAAATGATGTTTTTACGTCAACACCTAACGTGCCAACTACTGCAAGTGCTGCGGTTGCGTTGAGTGCATTGTGCGCACCCTCGAGCGTCAACGTACCAGATATAATATCTGTATTTGCTCGAATTTTTACGTTCGAGTTTTCATAATCTTGGAGCTCGAAATCAAGTATCTGATCACTGTTTTTTTCAGTACTTTCTAGCGCACTATGAAGTTCATCATCGTTGATAAATATACTACGTAACTTTTTTGACGAACCAAACCGTACAAGCGAAACCGCAGTGTCTTGTGCTGCATGCGTGACCCTTGGGTCATCGGCATTGTAGACAATAAAGTCCTGAGCAGTACGTGCAACGGTATGCAGTAAGCGAGCAGTATGATCGATTTCGGCAAAACGATCCATCTGGTCGCGCATGACATTTAACAGCACTACGCCTCTGGGTTTTATGATATCTACAAAATGTACGGCATAAGCTTCGTCTAATTCTAAGATTGCAATGTCATAGGCCAAGTGTCCTCTCCAGGTTGACTGCTCGACAACCGTCGCCACTACGCCACGAGTAAAGTTGCTGCCTGTCGGGTTAGTCAACACACGATACTCATTCCCCAGCATGGCCGTCACCAACTTCGTGGTCGTGGTCTTGCCATTGGTACCAGTAATGACAATAACACCTTGAGGCAAAGTATGGAGCGTCTGTGCTAGAAACGAAGGGCATAATTTTTCAGCCAACAAACCAGGAAACGCTGCACCCCTCCTGCCCAACAACCGAAGCAATACTAACGAACATTTACCAACCCAAAGCGCGATGTATTTCATATATCTTATTAGTGTACTTGATTCTGTGACTTTTGTAGCCAGTCAAACGCATCTTCGGCGCTCTCAAACCATACGACATCTGCAGCATGGCGCCGAAACCAGGTACGCTGCTTTTTGGCAAGAGCCATGTCAGATTGGACGGTAGCGTTTACCACATCATCTCGGCTTATGCTGCCTTCAAAAAAGGGACGAAATGCCTTGTAGACGCCGCCATTGAGTGCCTGAGCATCCCAGCCATAGTGGCGCTGTGCCCAGTCGATCTCTTGTTCGACGCCAGCCCGTAGCATTTCATCTAGTCTTTGCTCGATGCGTTGCTTCAACAAGTCTTTTGGCGGATCAAGACCAACCACAGTACATCCAGATATGAGACCCTGTTTACCAGGTTTGCTCTTACCCCGCTCAATGGCACTTATCAAATATCGTTTGTTGCGTGCGTTCTGTGGCATCGACAAACCGGCGTCTATAATTTTTTGCTGCAAGTCTTCGACCGAACAGTTCTGCAAAGAGTTGCGTATCTCGGGATTTGGCGCCGAAAATGTATAGCCATACAGAACGCCATCGATATACAAGCCACTACCACCTACAAGTATTGGCAGCTTTTTTCTCGTATGGATATCTTCAATGCACTTCTGCGCGTAGGCTTGAAAATCAGCTGCGGTATACGACTGACCCGGACCAACTAGATCCAAACCCCAATGAGGCACCTGCCCTGTATCGTAAAGGCTTGGCTTTGCGGTACCAATGTCGAGACCCTTGTAAATTGTTCGAGAGTCGGCACAAATAATCTCGCCTCCCCAGGTTTTGGCAATCTTCATAGCCAAACCGCTTTTGCCGCTTGCTGTTGGTCCTACAACAGCTAGCACATTACGGCCACCAGATAAACTTTGCCATGTCGACATAGTATTCTCCGTCTTTTTCAACAAAAGTCACACCCTCGCCCTCGAGGTCGCGTCGTTGCGATGCCCTGCCTCCTGGATATCCGCTCGCCAAGCCTCCTGCTTTATTTACAACACGATGCCATGGCAGATTTGGGTCACCGTAATGCGCAATGCCACCGACAATGCGTGCTGATCGAGCATTGCCACACATGCCTGCTACCTGGCCATATGCCATGACCCGTCCATACGGAATAGCACCCACTAGCCCCCTTACGCGATCAGCAAATCCATCCATACATTGCCTTATAGCGAAGAATGGATAACCCGTGACCGTGCTTCATTGGAAACGGTCTTTAAAAAGTTCTTTATTTTAATTGGTTTTTCGGGCTGCACGGTCATGTCGGATCGTAACCTCGGTGTTGTTTCGCCACTTTCGGCTTCTTTTTCACCAATTACAATCGTATATGGCACTTTTATTTTTTCTGATTCTCGAATTTTTTTGCCAACAGACTCGTTGGTATTATCAACGTACACCCTGAGGCCTAATGCTTTGGCTTGTGAGGCGATGTCATCTGCATACGATACTATCGCGTCAGTCTGATTGACGGTTATCAGTCTAATCTGTTCTGGGGCGAGCCATACCGGGAATCGTCCAGCTGTATGCTCTATATATACGCTCAAAAAACGCTCAACAGAGCCAAGTAATGCCTTGTGGATCATAACTGGCCGATGCATCTTGCCGTCATCACCGGCATATTCAAGCCCAAACCGTTCTGGTTGCACAAAATCAAGCTGCTCGGTTGCTAATTGCCAAGTTCTACCAAGGGCGTCTGTCGCCATAATATCGATTTTTGGCCCATAGAATGCGGCTTCTCCTTCCTCTATAAAATAATCTAGGTCTAGTTTTTTAGCGACTGCTTCTATCGTACCCTGTGCCATTTCCCATACTTCGGGGTCACCCAGGTATGCATCTGAATCGTCCCTAAACGACAGGCGTGCCTTGAATTCCATACCAAACACCGTGTACATGTCTTTTATCATCGTCATAATAGCCGTAAATTCATCTTCTATCTGATCGGTGCGGCAAAACACATGCGCATCATCTTGCGTAGCAGCGCGCACGCGCGATAGGCCATGGAGCTCACCCGCTTTTTCATCCCTGTAAACAATAGTGTTCTCCATATATCTGATTGGTAAATCACGGTAACTTCTTGGGCGTGACGCATAAATCTGTGTGTGATGTGGGCAGTTCATTGGCTTCATCATAAACTCTGTATCTGACTCAAAGCTCGTAGCAGTAAAACGTTCCGGATATTTATCATAATGTCCTGATGTTCTATAAAGATCTGCTTTCGCAATATGCGGAATTGCCACGCGCTGGTATCCATTTGCTTCTTGTAGCTCTTGCGAAAAACGGCCTAATTCTTCTCTGAGAATAGTCCCTCGTGGAGTAAACAATGGCAATCCAGCACCAACCAGATCTGAGAACACAAATAAGTCTAGTTCGTGCCCTAATTTACGATGGTCTCGCTTCTTGGCTTCTTCTAGCATATGTAGATGACTAGCAAGTTCTTCTTTGGTGGCGAATGCTACACCGTACAAGCGCTGCATTTGTGGATTTGTATCCTTGCCACGCCAATATGCCCCTGCGACACGCATCAGTTTAAATGCACCAATTTCTTTGGTAGATTCTACATGCGGACCACGACATAAATCGGTAAAACTTCCGCTCGTATAGAACGAAACCGCAGTCACCTTTGCTACGCCATCGGCCGGCAATCCCAGCTCTTCCGAATCTATATCTTTCGCACTTGTGGTACCCGAACGCTGAAGATCGTTGAGTAGCTCTTCTTTATATGGCTGATTTGATTCTTTCGCCCAAGCAATCGCATCGCTAATCGATTTTTCTGAGCGAACAAATGCAACATTGCTCTTTATTATCTCCTTCATGCGTTTTTCTATTGTCGTGAAATCATCGTTCGATATTGTCGTATCACCCAAATCGATATCATAGTAAAAACCGTTCTCGACAACGGGACCTACACCAAATTTCGCATGTGGCCATAGCTGGCCAACGGCGTCAGCCATAATATGCGCCAAGCTGTGTCGCATTGCATATAGTTCGTCGTGCTGTTTTGCCATTGAATCTTCTCCTTTGCCTTGTTACTGCTGATTATAAACCAAAAAACGCATGGAGTAGATTGTACGACATTGTACATTGACTACTTCCATGCGTCTCGGTCCCGCCTGAACGGGAGGTTCCACCGGACTTTCCTTTGTGCGGTTATCAGATCTCGCAGCTGGTTTCCCAAATTGACAACCAATGGCACAAAGGACACTTATGAGGTCGCGATTACGTCCGCTACCACAGCCGACGGAGCTGATACGATTGGTGAGGTCGCGTCATCGCTCTTCCTAACCAGTGTAACACACCTTTGCAAAACTTCACCTATTGCTAGTATACATAGGCTAGCCGTATATTGCTAGCCTAATATTGGCGAGTATTCCACAGTTTCCTGTGGATACATAGTTCGACCCTGGGTAGCCAGTTTGCCCGATCAGGCCATACGACGCCCGGTTGCACGATACCCCTGTTGTTGCTATACTAGCTTTCAGTTTTTAACATCTTCTGTGTAGGCATGGGGATCCGTAGCTCAGTTGGCTAGAGCGTTTCCTTGACGTGGAAGAGGCCACAGGTTCGAGTCCTGTCGGATCCACCATGCATGCACAGAACAAAAAGCTACTTGTAGGCGCCTGTAAGGCGCCTTTTTGTGATGCGCAATAATTCTGCCAAAGTACGTACGTTAGCGTGTAGATCCGACTCGCCAGCAAGGCCTTGCTTGCCGATTTTTGGGTCATACCAGTCGGGTATAGACAATTGTCGAATGGTAAATTTCTTGACTCGTGCGCGCGCTAGGATCTCAATATCGAAACCCCAACCCAATGTTTCGAGAGGCGCAAACAATGTTCGTGCTGCATCAAGGCGAAAGCCCTTGAAACCGCATTGCGTGTCATGAACGCCTGGCACGGCCATAACCCGAATAAGTGCATTTGAACATACTGAACGCAACCTGCGAAGCAACGTATTGTGTATCTTTGCTAAAGGTCGAACACCAATCACTACGTCGGCACCGTCCTGGAGTTCTTGAAAAGCCGCTCGAATGTATTTTGGGTGCGTAGCCATGTCAGCGTCCGTGAACAATACATAGTCTCCTTTTGCAGCAAGCACACCCTCTCGCACGTCCCGTCCCTTTCCTACTTTCATGCCAGGCTCAATAATCCGCAGACTCTTAAAATCTGCAACGTGCTGACGGGCAATTTCTACCGTGTCGTCACCACCATCGGCCGCAACAACTATCACCTCTAGCTGCTCAAAGAGCTGCTTATTTTTTTTTAACTCGGCCGACAGTAGTCGCAAACTTGAACCAATAATTCCTCCCTCGCGGAAAGCTGGCACTACAACGGTGTATCGGGGAGAAAACTTCATACTAGCTGACAGTATACGGCTTTGAGTCCATACAATAAAGCCAACAGAGGTAATGCTTGTTGCAAAGTATTGACTTGTTTGTTCGTATTTTGTATAATTAACAGGTTAAACGAGGCGATTTGCTTGAGGAACAATTCCACGTTGGACAGCTTTCAGCTGTTCTACGAAGAGCTGCACTCATCAAAATTGTTTGTGAACCGCATCCGTCGTAGCCGACGCGTTTCAGCCGCCACAAACTAACGATCAGTTCGAATCCAAAACCACCTTTTCTCGACAACGAGAAGAGGTGGTTTTTTAATCCACACAAAAATAAATGTTATCCACTAGCTTTTTCAATAGCTGTATGTCAATATGTTGTCATGGTATGTGTCTATTGCGGTGCAAAAACGCGCGTAACGAATAGTAGGTCAAATATACGTGCCGGTCGAGTCTGGAGACGTCGAGAGTGTCTGTCGTGTCGTGCAATTAGCACATCGCGTGAAGAATTTGACTTACGCGACTGTCTCGCCGTACAACACACTGACAAAAACATGGATGCCTTTATGCGTGACACGCTATACATGAGTGTCGTAAAATCTTTGGA
This sequence comes from uncultured Candidatus Saccharibacteria bacterium, assembly GCA_964426305.1. Taxonomy (GTDB): domain Bacteria; phylum Patescibacteriota; class Saccharimonadia; order Saccharimonadales; family CAIOMD01; genus CAYRPO01. Next base: position 10,000 of record CAYRPO010000012.1, on the reverse strand, counting down.
TCACAGTCCCCATGCCGTCCCCGACGCAAGTGCGCTATGCGAAACCATAGTGCAAGAGATTTTAAAACATAAGCCTATTGCACCAAATATATCTACCACCACAATCGCAAAGCACACAAAAAAAGTGCTCGACCGGTACGATAAAACTGCCGCGATCAAATACTGTTCATATCGCTCCAAGCAGATTCAGCAAAAACTTGTTGAATAAATAATGTATCCTACTTTTTGACGGCTTTTTCGGTAACGTCAAATTTGCCCAGATACTTTCCGAATATCAACCTGGTCTGGGAGTTTATTGCCGCAAACGAGCTGTACAGTATAGTAGTAACAGGCAGCAGTACCCACTGTAAGATCATGAATACATTTTTGTGTTTTTTGTACCGGGTAGGCTTGGGAGGTAGTAGACGAATGCTCAAATATATACTCACAAACAAACCAACCATGGCAACAGTCTGAATACGACTAGCGATGATTGGTAGCTGATTCGCAATAAGGCTAGAGTCGGCTTGCGGTGACAAGTATAGGGGCACGAAAGCACCCAACAACAACAACAGCGGGGCCGTAGCCCAAGACACATGGCCTTCGATAAGCCGTGCGGTCTTGAAAAAGAGATCAATTTTCGGCACCTTATTCCTGTGCCGCCAGCCAGTATGCAGAACATATGCCACATCACTCGCTCCCCAAGCCCAGCGCCTCACCTGTATAAACTGAGCCTTGAGGGTAGCCATATACTTGCTAGATAAAACAGCATCTTGATAAATTGGCACCAGGATCGGATATACTTCGTTATTGCCATTATAGCGGAAATACGTGCGCCAAAACTGATGGCCATCTTCTACGATTGTACGAACACTCCAGAAGTCTGTATCAATCAGCGTCTGCATACTCTGAGAGTGCGCAGCAAAGTTACGCAACATATGCGGTCGCAGCGACAATACTATATTCCAAAATGAGTTACCCGTAGCAACGACGCGCATTGGCGCAGGTACATCCCAGATATTGTTTGTAAAAATTGATATAGGCTGGAACGAGGCACGAATGGGATCTGGACAGGCTAAGAATGCATAACTGACTGCGGCAAAGTACTGTGGATGCGGACGATTATCACTATCAAGTGTGGTAACAATTGTATGCTGAGGCGCGATGTTCATGCTTGAAAGAAACTGCTGAGCCTGACGGCCGGCATAGGTGATGTTTCCTCCTTTACCTATAACCTCGCCCTGTATGTCACTCGGATGCTTAATAGCCTGGACCGAGCCAAAATCGTGTTCATATTGTCTCGTCAGAGCAAGGATCGTGTCTTCAGTCGCCTGACCTCCTCGCTCTTCATAGGCAAAAAATAAAAACACTCGCTTCATGTCATATGTTGATCGTAATAACGATTGGATAGTCGGCTCTACGACGTCGCGCGTCTCATTGTAGACAGCGATAATAACAACGTGATATATATCGTCACTCTTCGGCCACGTACCACGACGCAAATGCGACTTCACTAAATTTTTATAATGCCACTTTGGGGATATTCCCTGCTCGTATTGCTTAAATGCCTCCTCGGGGTTGTCGAGCTGCTGCAACATAAGCATCCAATCATAGGACATATTTTGCTGCAGATATCTGTATCCTTGCACCATCCGCACATTCATCACAAACGTTTTTATAAACCAGACCAGCAAATATGCAATCACAAAATACGCCGCTACGGTTGGGCTCAAAATACTTAAAATGATCGGCAGTGCCAATAGCAGCCAGCTCAAAATACCAGGTAGACGCTCAAACCAACGATATACCTTGTCACGTTCTTGAACATATGGAATTTCAATGTTTTTCATGAGTACTATTGTAGACTCAGGATCGAGAAACTAACTATGATATTGAGCAGAAGTGTTAAAACGGTCAGAGACAAACATACCACGCTTAGGTATCGTTTGATATGGAATAGTCTCGCACTCAAGAAGACGGCTGTTGTGGCAAACAAAATACTTGCTACAACAAAGCTATACAACTGCGTCGAGGCTGCCCGTTCAAACCCAGCAAGTCCAAGTTGTGATTGCCAGCGAATAATCGCAACCGACTGACTCGTATCGATACGGAACAGTACGACGAGGACACTAAAGACAGCCATGAGCACAACGGTGATGTTGAGCAGAAGCAGTAAGCGATCTTGAAAATATTTTTTAGTAAATAAACTCATGTTTGGATACTTTGCTGTAAGTATACTCCTCGTACACACCAGACAAGTGTGTGCTGTTGAAAAACGTATTGGTGCGGGTGGCGGGAGTCGAACCCGCGTCTCAGCCTTGGGAAGGCTACATAATAGCCGTTATACGACACCCGCATTCTTGTTAAGTATACCTGGTTCAACTCCCCAGGAGTCGGTCACCTTCGGCGACCCCGCAACTACATCTATGAAAACAAGTTTTCAAGAGTAGATTGCCTTGCGAAGCGCCGCTGGCGCTTCTCACCCGCGTCTCAGCCTTGGGAAGGCTACATAATAGCCGTTATACGACACCCGCATTCCCTGTTCACTTATGGAGCCACCTTGGGGATTCGAACCCCAGACCCCCACTTTACGAAAGTGGTGCTCTAGCCAACTGAGCTAAGGTGGCAAAAACCTGTCATATCATATCAAATGTACCCCTGTTTTCATACATCTTACTATGCGCTATGTCACAAAGTACCTGTGGATAACTAACCAATTTTGCATTGCTAAGTCATAGACAGCGGGATTATAATGGTAGCAAAGCAACATGCTAACTCTCAATACGTAAGACCCACACGTAACAATCACATACATCAACAAAGCAAAACGTACGTTCACGTAATTTTGTTTGGGGGGTATATGAGATTTAACTATTTTCAAGATCCTGCGAACAGGTATCATGAGGGCTCATCACTACATCATCGACTGTCACGTCGCGCCATAGCCGCACTGTTTCTTGCAGCATTTATGCCGATCGGCGCAGCACTCGCTACCGGAACAGGCGGTTCACGCACATTGACGCCATCGCTCGCAGACCCCAGCTTGCCGCAAGCAGACGCAAGACCAACTCAACCACTCGAGGCACGCACGCTCAGTCCTGGGTCTACTTCGAGCGCATCCCAAAGCTCCACTGTTGACCTACATATTTCGGCCTCAAACAACACAGCCGAATCATCAACCGCTAGCCTTACAGTCAATGGTGAAGATGTGCCAATCCCAGAAAACAGCTCGAGCAGTACAACAGTCAGATCAAACGGCACAATAACCAACGTATCAATCTCATCTAACAACATATCCACAGGCAATACCGACTCGAAGCAAAAGATTCGCATCAATTCCAGGTCATCATCAGACACATCAATCTCCCTGCAACAAGACGAAATGATCAGGAAGGCAGACTAAGTCATATGTATACGCATGTCACTATTGCGGATCTCGGACACTCCCCTTAGCTGTGTTTGCTCGCAGTCATCATAAATATGTAATCGACGAAGGAGTCTCTATGAAAAAACTATTTCGTTATGTTGCTGTTGTTGCCGTAACTGGTCTTGCAGTGAGTGGCGCGGCAGCCGGAGCAAGCTCGAGCTCAATCGATACAACCGGCCCAAGCTCGACAAACAAGGTGGCTTTCAGCAACAAGTATGATGCCGATGTTGACAACAACAATCGCGTATCTGCAACCAACAATAACCCGCAAAGTGCTGATACAGGCAATGCAAAGGTTGAGCACAATACAACCGGAGGTACTGCCGAATCAGGAGCCGCGAGCAACGAAAGTAATCTAACGGCATCATTGTCGGTAGACAATAGTAGTTCAGCGGCAAGCGCGCTTGGTAGCGGCGCGGGCGGCGTTGACGACACGGGCGACATCAGCAACACAGGGCCGAACTCAAAGAATGAAATCAAGTTCACGAATGAGTATAAGGTTGATGTCGACAACAACAACTGCCTGTCGGTAACCAACAACAATACGCAAAGCGCCACTACTGGCAATGCGAGTGTTCATGGTAATACAACAGGCGGCGATGCAGTTTCGGGAGATGCAAGCAACACTAGCACGACCGATATTACATTTAGCGTCACCAACTAATAGTACGAGTACGAGAAGTTGTCGCCGATGGCAACTTCTCGTACATGAGCGTTTTACGTAATCAAGCTATACAAGGAGGCAGGCATGGCATACATACGCACAAAAGTAGGCTCCGGCATACTGGCGCTTGGGCTGGTCGTGTCTTTGTTGAGTATGCCCTTGTCTGTTGTCCGTGCCGAAGATGCGTCAGATGCGTCAACTATGCCAATTATCACAACCACCGAGCAAGGTACCGAACCGGTCGCACATACGGCCACGACGCAACCGGAGCCAACAACCACATCGACGGCCGAAACACCACCGGCAGCTCCTGCTGTTGCCGTCACAGCAACACCTGGGCCACAGCAACCTCCGGGCGCAGACACCAGTACCTATACGTACAATGAATCCACCGGCCTATGGGAAAATCAGTATTATACATGGGACCCAGCCACTAAAATGACAGCCCCAAAACAGCAACAAGACTATAGTTTTAATCCTTCAACGGGCATGTGGGACACAACCGAGTGGGCATACAATCCGGCGACCAGTACATACATCGAGAATCCGAAATCAGTCAGCATACCGCCCACATCTACGGCAACCCCCACAATAGCAAGCGTCAGCAGCACCAACCAACCAAGCGGCGGCGACATCGCCAGTGAAAAAGCATTATCTGTCAGTGCACAGCCAGCCACAAGCGTGCCGACCCTGTTGCCCGTCAATGGCAATTCGTCGGTCATTAACAATGGTCATGGACTGCAAGTTTTTGACTACTTTTATGATGCGCGCATATCGACAGATATCAATTCAACAGCCACGACTGGCGACGCGAGTGTACAAAACAACACCACTGGAGGCAGCGCCACGAGTGGCGATGCGAGTGTAGTGGCAAATGTTTTTAACTATATGAATTCGTCGATCAATCTTATGAGCGCCGTCAATCCGTTATACTTTATGGCAAATGTGGTTGGCTCGGTATTTGGCGATTTATTCATAAACCCAGGCAACATACCCTCTTCGCAAAAAACCGACTCAGCACCGAGCGATGTTGTTATTAAATCCAAACAAAGCGGGCTGATCGAAAACAACATCGCGCTCAGTGCGGCCAGTGGCAACGCAGACGTTTCCAGCAATACACGTGCAGGCAGCGCCACGACTGGCGACGCATATGCCATGGCAAACGTCACAAATGTCATCAACTCGGCAATCGGTGCACAGCAATCATTTATAGGGCTCATCAATATACAAGGCGACCTCAATGGCGACATCTTGTTCCCTGACGGATTTCTTGACCAGATACTGGCAAGCAATGGCCAAAATAGTCTACAGCAGACAGCTGCAATCAACGATACATCACTGCATACTGATCTACAGAGCACTCAGAACATCCAGAACAATATTCAGACCGCGGCACATACCGGCAATGCGAACGTAATCAACAATACATCAGCCGGTAGTGCAACATCCGGCAACGCCCAGACCCAAGTTAACATCTTTAATCTCACTGGCCGGCAAGTAATCGGTACAAACGCCCTGCTCGTCTTTGTGAATGTTCTTGGCAACTGGGTTGGGCTGATCATGGATGCGCCAAGCGGCACCACTGCCGGGCTAATCGGTGACGGCACTAGCCAGTCTACGACACCCCAGGTGGGCACAGACGTAGCTATTCAGTCGTCCGCCGATCATGCAATTGTCAACAACATAGACGTTGCGGCACGCACCGGTGATGCAACTGTCCAGAACAACACATTCGCTGGCGATGCGACCAGTGGCGCTGCACATGCGACTGTAAATGTACTCAATATATCGTCCAGCACCTTCTCACTCGGTGACTGGTTTGGAATCTTGTTCATTAACGTTCTAGGTAATTGGTATGGCAGCTTTGGTGTAGATACAATGGCCGGCAACCCAATTGTAGTTCCAAGCTCAACAAGCAATAACGCCTCATCGCCAACAGATGGCCCAGTATTTACGTTCGTACCGACTCAACGCACGACACAGACATCACCAGCAAGCGCATACAGTACCACTGTAGCCGGAGAAGACGCATCCACAAAAAGTCCCTCAACCATCGTACTCGCCGGTAGCAAATCTGGACCACCTACCGCATCGACGCGACCAGCTACGCCAGAAAACACAACATGGCGTTGGTCATTCCTGATCATTGGTGTCATCTTATCGCTGCTTATTCTTTTTGAAGAAAAGATACGAGCATACGCTAAAGTACAGCGTCTCAAGATCGCACAATACCTATAGACATACGACCACCTGACACAGTCGGTGGATGGCTTGGTTTGCTATTGGCGTACCCAACAGGATGGTTCTTGTGGTGTGCTCGAAGCCAAAAAGTAGCTTCTGTGTGCGTCCTCGAAGATCGAACTCGGCGATCCGCTCACCTCGTTCGCTATCGCCAGCCAAACTGGTCGAGCCCGCCAAACCAAAAAAACCACCGCGAGGGTGATTTTCTTAGTTTGGCGGGCCATCACCTTAGCGGTATGGAACTATTTTGTAGAAACTTCAACTGGTGCCACTGCTTCTATGGCTTCGTCCTGATTTCCGCCGTATAACTTTTCAATAATATAGTTAGTTGCAGCTATAAAATGATCGACCTTATAGGGCTGTCGACCCAATAATCTATATAGCCCCTTGTCCAGGCTCTCCACTTTATGAGCAAACTCACGAAGACCATCTGTAGTGTGACGTGCTTCTAGCATTGATTCAAAAATAGACGGGTCCTTAGCAATCAACAGCTCCATACCATAGGCTGCAAATGCAGGAGTATCGGCTGCTCCGAAACGATTGTTCTTAGAGGTTGGGAACCAGTAACTACGAGGCATCTTAAAGGTCTGTCCACCTATAGAAATAAGTTGAGCACCTGCCCAGTCAGAAAAGCCATTTGGTCTTCCTAGTTCTTCGACAACATATTTGTGTGCCATTAAGGCTGCAAATCCCTCTTCGTAAAAGGTACCTGAACCTTCGTCAGTACCATCCTCAACACCAAAACCGCTACGCATCATATGTGTATAAATACCTTTTTCGTCTTTACCGTAAGCTAATGTCAACAGGGTCTTATTAGCGTGGCTTTGCTCATGAACTAGAGTAGCTTCAGTGATACCTGTACCATTGGCTCCTTCAAACTCCTTGTCACGAATAACATAGGTAACGTTAGCACCTGGAAAATGTGCTCCAAGTATGCGGCCCTCGTCATTAACTTGTTCGCCGAGTATGCTTTCTAATTTTGGTACTTCATTTTCGGGTATAGCAATGAAAGGGTGTAGCCTGAGCCCATATTTGCCCAAGAAACCCTCAACTCTTTCTGTATCAATCCCTGCCTCGTCATGTCTGAGCTCAGAAGTTACACGATTACGAAAGCTTTCATATTGATTCTCGATTACAGCGACATCAGCAGGGCTGGCATCAACTAGGCGAGCACCATAAATAGGTCCTGGCTCTTGGATATGGATGTAAGGAGCGTTACCTATTGATTCTGTTTGTTTTCGTTCTATCACAACCCAAATAATATCACAAAACTCCGTTTTTGTCTATAGCTTTGCACCATCCTAGCACTTACAATAACGTAGCCTAGCTCTTGCACTCTAAAAGAGCTCCTATGACCCTCTGGAGAGCTTACGAAGGGTATTCAGTGATTCATTATTTGTATGAGATATTACCCCAATCAGTGTCCTCAGATTTTTCAGCCAGAATTTTACCGCTCAACGCCATTTACTCCTATACTTTCCGCACTCTAAAACCTGCGAAATCCTTGCGAAGATAAGGGCTTTTCTAGGTTAATGTAAAGAAACTGAATACCACTTTATTTTGATCTTCTTTTGCCGCCAGCATCTTCTGTCTAAAAACCTCATTATTACGCATGTAATAAAAGAATGTAGTGCGACTTATGCCTGTCCAGGCACAGGCCTCACTTATCGTACTGTTGTGCTGCAAGGCATCTGCAAGCCTTAGCATGGTCGTATAGGTAACTTTGGGCTTTCTGCCTACAGCTTTTCTTATCTCCATATTAACTCCTTTGTTTTCGGCGATACCTTTCTTCTTATTATCTCAAAAACAGCATTTCAACTTGACAATGCTTATGCTAAAGAGTATAATTAGTAGTATAGACCCCACCAAGAAATCCTCTCAGGAGGTTTTTGACATGGGGTCTTAACTTTTGTTACAGACTGCCACACGAAAACCTTAGCGAACTAATAATACTTATTGCACTGAGAACTCTTATGGGGGTGAAGAACTTAAAACACTTCACTGGTCAAAGAAAGTACCAGTGTGGCACAGCAGCAAAAGCCTTTGGCAGCACTTATTGCCAAGCACAAAAACACTAAAATAAACAATTTACCAACAGATATGCAGGTGTTATTCGGCTTCTTAACCCTCATAGTCGACATTAAGTATCGTAACCAATATGGGGCTGCGGTTGAGGGTAGAAACGCATACAATAAAGAAGTAGGAAATGAATCATGAGCAATACCCAAACACTAGAACAACAGAAATGTTTTGTATATCTAAGACGTTCGCAAGACCGTGAAGACCGCCAAGCGTTATCTATTGAAAAGCAAGATACACAGGTTCAGCAACTACTTAATAAAAATGGGTCGCTAATACCAATCTACTTACCACCAGAAGAACGTTCAGCTAAAATACCTGGACGTCCTATCTTTAACGATATGATGAGCCGTGTTGAAAGTGGTGAGGTGCAGTATATAGCCGTATGGCTGCTTTCTCGCCTTAGCCGTAACCCTGTTGATGGCGGAAGGGTCATCTATGCTTTAGATACTGGCAAGTTATTAGCCATTTATACACCTAATCGCACTTATCGCAATACACCAGATGACAAAATGGTTCTAGCAATAGAATTAGCCTTAGCCAAGAAGAACAACGATGATTTGAGCGTCCAGGTCAAAGAGGGGTTTGAAACTAAGCGTACACATGGTCAATATCCTGGGCCAGCATTTCTCGGCTATATAAATGCAATCATTCGTCCTGGCGAACGCAACATTATTCCTGACCCTGATAAAGCACCTAAAGTCATTCGTATTTGTGAAATGGCAGCAACAGGTCTGTACCAAATTGATGACTTATGGAAAGAGGCTCACAATATGGGCTTAACATCTCGCAAGGGCAAGCCTATCAGCAAACAAACGCTTATAGATATGCTCCAAAGACGTGCTAATACTGGTGTATTCCATTACAGCGAAACTGGGGAATGGCATCAAGGTAGTTATGAACCACTTATAAGCGTAGAGCTATACGATAAAATCCAGCTTGCTATGGGTTGGGTTAAGCCCAGAAGTCACGAGAAACCAAAAACCACTACGGGTCGTTACTATATGTACAAAGGCTTATTCCTATGTAAAACGTGCAAGTTCAACGTCACAGCCTATACGAAACCCAAGAAACTCGCTAGTGGTAAAGAAGCTGAGTACGTCTTTTATACATGTACCAAGAAAAGCAAAAAGCTAAAGTGCAAAGAACCGCAATTATCAGACATTCTGCTTGAGCAAGAGATAAAAGCCCGTTTGCAGGAGTATGAAATATCAGAAGCAGAGGGCATAGAGTGCAATAGCTGGCTTAACTACCACTATAACGATTACATTAAGAAGCAACACGAATACAAACCTCAGTGGCTTAAAGACCAAAGAGAAGCCCAGAAAGCACTTGATGTCCTTGATGAGAAGCTAGAAAACGGCGTAATAACTGACGAACGCTACAAAGAACGAGCTACTAAGCACACTGAAACACTGGCTAGAACTAAACAACTGCTTAACGGTGCGAATACTGAAGCCGAAAGATGGCTAGAACTGGTATTTAACAAACAAAAAAGTGGCCCTAACACCTAGGAAGCCACTTAATTTGTTGCGTCACAACAACTCAGAAACGATTTGGCGGGCTCGACCGGATTCGAACCGGCGATCTCCTCCGTGACAGGGAGGCAT
>CAYRPO010000011.1:4137-19206 GCA_964426305.1 uncultured Candidatus Saccharibacteria bacterium | reverse complement strand
TTACGGCTACAAATTCGTTGTTACTCGGGTTTTCGGCATCTATCAGCCATACTTTATTGGCACGCACATCACCGCTTTGGTCACGGTACTCTACATCTAGCCCATTTACGAGTAGGTTATGAAAATCTCGGTTGTCGAGCAGTAACGTTGGCTCGCTAGTACGCAGCACCCGCTTGACCGCCTCGGCCTGCGCTGCCTGCGGAACATCAGGATTTATGCGCGCAACTGCTTGCTCAAGTCGGCCCTTGAGTACTGCGTCGGTATACTGCCGCTCACCCGACCCATCCGGCCCTAGTCCAGGCCCATGCAAAATCTGCCATCCCAGACTAGCCAGTATCTCTAACGCATTCTGCTCAACTTTATCTTCGGTCATATAGCGTCATTCTATCAGACAGAAGCCCCTAGTTTATAATGAATCGCATGGCTATCGTAATATCGGCAGATGAAATCAAGAAGACTATCCCGGGGTATGATCCAACGAGATCACACCTGGTTCACCGGCAGTCAGCAAGAATCGCTGATATACAATACCAAGCCGCATTGAATGGTTATGATACCGACGAGGTTATATTGCTATCTGGCGGCGCTGCCTCGGGTAAAACAGAATTCATGTCGGAGTACCTGATAGATGAAGATAGTGTCATTCTGGATGGCACATTGCCCAGCTTTGAGGGTGCAAAAATAAAGATCAAAAAGGCGCTAAGGATCGGTAAAAGAGTTAAGATTGTTGCGGTGTGGCCGGCTGATCTACGTATTGCCTTTGGAGCCTTTTTGCAACGTGATCGCAAATTCCCCGACGAGCATTTTTACAGTACACATTCACGGTCTCGCAAAGCATTGCTCGACATAGCCGAATCCGAGCTCACCGTGGATATAGAGATCTATGAAAACCAATTTGAAGACGGCAGACTAGCTTTTTATAAGTATTTATTTGATAACAAGGACAAGCTAATTGAGTTCATTAAAAATAACCAGTATACTGAGGATGAAATCATAGCGATAATTACCAAATCATGAACAAGCAACCACTTAGACCACCGAAGACCTCAAACCGTCAGATACAATCGTATGTGGCCGCTGTTGAACGTGGTCAACGCTCGCAGCATATTGTACGTAGTGACAATGGTTGGTCCGTGAAGCGTGCTGGGGCGTCGCGAGCTTCCCGTACTTTCAATACGCAACAGGAAGCCATCAGTTATGGAAAAAAAATTGCACGAAACAATAACTCAGAGCTATTCATACATGGCGCCGACGGCCGAATTCGTGAGCGCAACTCTTATGGTGGCGACCCTCACCCCCCAAAAGGTTAGCAACGAGGATTGGTTTTTCCCGAAGCCTTGTTGATCGGTGACTCATAACTCACGTTTCAGACATGACTAACCAGTGACATAGGCTAAGTTTAGTCGTTTTATCTCGCCGTCGATGCTGTCAAAGAGCGCTACGAATCGTTCAAAACACCTATCATAGTCCTGCTTTTTGACCAAAATCTTTTGACCAACACTATACGCGCGAGATGGTAAGTCCGCCGCATTCAAGTTATCAATAAATCGTTGATCTACAAATGAAGCATTATGAATAATTGCATGACGAATTTGCCAAAATTCGTGCAGATCTTTAATGGTTTCGTCTTGGATGCGTATACCAAAATAGCCGTTCATAATTCCCTGAAGCTGTTTCATGTTCTGGAAGTTAAGCTTTTCCAGCGGATTTTTTTCCACCTCAAGTAGCTCCAGTACGAGGTCGCCAAGTTTCTGATCCGTATCTGCCGCTAAAACTTGATCTAGTGTAAGTTCAATTTTCCTGCCTGACTGTCTCTTACGGACGTTATTCCTAAGCAAAACCTTAAACATTTCACGAGTCAGGGACTCCGCGTTACCGACCATCAGCACCAAGCCCTGGGCGTATAGTTGATTACTGATGTCTTTTTGGCGAGAGTTCACCGTTTCAGAAGCGTTTTCGAAAGCTATCTTTGCATTTTTCACCTGCTTTTCATACTCATTTGGAAGTCTGTTTAGTGACCCCAGGATATTGTTAAATGATGCTGAGTAAATATCGTACAACAGTCGAAAACTCTGAAATATAGTGTTGATCTCGACTGATGCCGCTTGAAATTGTGTAGACACAGACTCATCTTCTGATGCAATATTCACAACACAACTTTTTCGTTTATTAGGCGAGGGAGGAGGGTGTCGCGGAGGGTGGTGAGGGTTTGGATTTGTTGGTAATTTTCCGTAAGGGTATCAAAAATCGGCTCAGCTTGATCATAGAATCGTTCGAACATATCTTGTGGAGGTAGCTTTGTCTTGATCTGTTTTGTTTCGACTGGGCTCAGGTTGAGCTGTGCGGTACCGCGTGACATTGAGATTAACCTCTCCTTGAAATCACTTTGGCGGAATAGGAAGTAGGCGAACGAATGCCGACCATCGACGCCAACGATCTTTGCAACGCGTTGATTTAGTAGCAAATCTTCGCCCGTCACTATACAGACTCTCCCAACATTGCCCGTTAGAGAGAGTAAAGCGTCACCAGTTTTTAAGTGAATGTATTCTGGTATCTTGGGTGGCAATTCCGAAAGGCGGTCCGAGCACCCTGAAATGAAACTTCCGTCTTGCACATTCTTGATCGTCACTAGCCCATACGTTCCGTCAGAGTCAAAATCCGTTCGCTTGAACGCGTACCCCGAGTAGATATGCACCAGATCAGCGATAACTCCGTCTTTCCAGTTGTCCGATTCGGGGTTGTCGATAAAATAGTGGCGGAAGAGCGCCTGCCCCATCTGCTCGAGCGTTTCATTCATTTTCCGATTCAGCTCAATCTTCTCATCAATCGTCCACAGCGTGTCCGCAACTTGTTCTTGTGTCTTAAGGTCTGGCAGTTCAATCGCCAATGTACTCAGCACGGACGGATTAAATGCAGGAAACGTGCTTGTCTGCGAATCTGCAATAGCGGCGAGATACTCGGTTTTTTCGCTGGATGTAAGCCAATAGTATAAGTACTTTGAGCTTATATTCTCCTTGGCACGAATAACTACGAATCCAGTAGAGGCAACTGTATTTTCTGTTGCATGCTGAATGTAGCCAAAATGTTTTAGTTTTGGGCGGACTGTGGAGTATACGATGTCGCCATCCCGAACGATTCTTTTTGCACGACTTGGGGCTTCACGGAGTTTGAACAGTTGTAGCTCTGAGAATGAGTTTTCCGTAACAGACGAGGTATCGAGATACAAAATTGTGGCATGAGTGTAGTGCTTTGTCACTGACTCAGGGTTGATGTCGGCAACATCCCCAAATAGGACAGCCCGTGTCATTTTTCGGCCTTTCGGATTACTTCGTCCATTGTTTTTCCCTCGGAGTTCTTCCAGGTTGTCCAGGCGTTCAGGCTGCGACCAAGCATGATTTGCCCAGCGTCATTGGGGCTACGAAATGCCACATCTTCTTTTAATACTAAATTTTCGCCGGTCCGCTGTGCTTTTTCTATGGCAAGCGCTTCGCGGCGACGAATATCGGCTGGCCAACCCTTTATATACGAAGGTGCGGCCGCAAGATTTATGTGTGATCCGGCAAGGACTATAAATTTATCTCCCCGGAATACAGCACTTACCTGACCGGTTTTGGCCTGAGCATACCAAAATTCATCAGTTGTCTCGTCCGTACGAAAAAGATCATACCCAAGGAATGCAGTAATGAGCTTTGCGTCTTCGAGTACCCGTTCTATTTTGTGCAATTTGAAACGGTGGATATTATTTCGGGGCGGTATGGTACTGTTTTCTAGATTTATGGTGCCGCGACTTGCCTCTTCTACTGCTATCGATTCCAAATATTTCACATCACCCTTCTCTAGCTCGTCTGTTTGCGACACAAAAGCCAAGGCATGCGTCCACCACTGTTTTTTATCATCCTTGGCGTGCTGGCTGACCCGTGTGAAGAATTTTTCTGACTCACCGATGTAGACTCGGTTCGCTTCGTTGCTTAGCAGCAGATACAACGCTGGTTTTTCAAGCTCAGCAATTGACTTTGCCTCGCTAAGCTTGAGTCGCGGAACGTAGTAGGCCTGGATGGTGCTCTCGCAATCTAGAATCCGGATACCCTCAAGCGTGCCATCCATAAGATAGGTCTGAAGCAGCCGCGGGCGCTTTTGGCTCATGCATTTTCTCCAAGCAAAGCTGTCTTGCTCATTTACGCACTAGGCTTTCTTGAGCAACGTTAAATATTCGGGGCAAACATATAGGTATCGGTTGCGCTTATGTTGTTTACGCTTTACCACAATTTCTGCGTCTTCTAGCACTTTTAAGTATTTACGTGCAGTCATGGGCGATATAGCAAGCTCTTGCTCAAAGTCTGTTTGCACAAAATATGGTTTTTGATATAAAAGCGTTGCTACATCACGTGCGTAGGTATGGCCAATGAGGTTTTCGAGCTTCTTGTCCAGTTCACCTTTAAAATACTGGATCTTTTCTATGAAAGTTAAGGTGTATGTAGCCTGCGAATCTATAGCGCTTAAAATATATAGAACCCAAGGCTTCCATTCGCCCTTAAACGTTACATTTCGTAGTAGTGTGTAGTATTCATCACGATGTTCTAATATGTATTTGCTCACAAACAAAATTGGCGCGTCTAACAACTTTTGCTGGGTTAAATATAAGGACATCAACATTCTGCCCGTTCTGCCGTTCCCGTCATAAAACGGGTGTATCGCCTCGAACTGGTAATGTAGAATCGCTGCTCGGCAGAATATTTCGTGTGCAGGTGCTTCATCGTTAAAGTATTGTTCAAAGTTTTTTAGTAGGCTACGAATTAATACTTCACCAACAGGAGGCGTATAGTGAACTTCGTTAGTATCTGGGTTGGCTAGCTGTGTGCCCGGTAGTTTACGTAATCCGCGCTTAGACGGTTCGAGTATTTTTTGAATTTCCAAATACTGATTTGTCGCTAAAAACTTATTTTTGTTTAGTAATTCATAACCGCAGATCACTGCATTTAAGTAGCGATCCACTTCTTTGTCGGCTGGGCTTAACTCGTTTTCTTCTAGCAGCTGGAGCTGATAGATGCGTTCGTTGGTTGTGATTATGTTTTCTATGCCAGAACTAGCCACGGCTTCCGGCACATAAAGTGGCGACATTAAATTCATCGTGTGGAACAAATTATTAACGTTAGTGCGAATAGCTGTATTTAATGATGCGATCGTACTTGTTGCTTGCAACGATTTTTTAAGTACCTCTGGATCGTCAAAATTAAACCCAATAGGCGGAATAAGGGGTAGGTCATTATATGGCGACGTAGGGTCTATCATAGTACTTTATATTTTACTTTCGAATTTATAAAGTAGTCAAGGGGTACATTATAAAAACTATACAGTGCTTTTGTCCTATATGTCATAGCCAATTTTGCTAAGGTTTTCTTTAATCCTGGATTCAAGCTCGTGGCTTTTGGCGAACTGCTCGTTCAGTTCGGCAGTGAGGCGTTGCATTTTGTCAGCAAAGGCTTCGTCGTCTTCCTCTATGGCTTCGCTACCCACGTAACGGCCTGGGGTGAGTACGTAGTCGTGCTCTTTTATCTCGGCCAGCTCGGCTACTTTTGCAAAACCTGGAGCGTCTACTGTTGTGCCTGTTTTGCGGAACTCATGGTACGCACTTGTGACCTTCGCAATGTCTTCATCGGTTAGTTCGCGGTTGCGGCGGTTGATCATGCGCCCCAAGTTGCGGCCGTCTATAAACAGCGTTTTGTCACTACGATTGGTGCGGTCGCGGGCAACAAACCACAAACACGCCGGAATGCCGGTGTTGAAGAACAGCTGGCTCGGGAGCGTCACAATGCAATCCACCAGATCTGCCTCTACCAGCTTTTTGCGGATTTCGCCCTCGCCAGAACTTTGGCTGCTCATGCTGCCATTGGCCAACACAAACCCAGCCGTACCAGTTGGCGCAAGGTGATGGATGAAGTGCTGCACCCAGGCAAAGTTAGCGTTGCCAGTCGGTGGCGTGCCATACTTCCAGCGAATATCATTGCGCAGCAATTCCCCGCCCCAGTCGCTGATATTGAACGGCGGATTGGCGATGACATAATCTGCCTTGAGGTCTGGCAGCTGGTCGTTATGAAGCGTATCGCCGTATTTGATATCTGCGCCAATGCCACGAATGGCCATATTCATCTTGGCGAGTCGCCAGGTAGTCTGGTTTGATTCCTGGCCGTACACGGCTATATCGCCAGTGCGACCAGCATGGCTTTCGATGAACTCCTCGGACTGTACGAACATGCCACCACTACCACAACAAGGGTCGTACATACGCGAACCTGGCCGTGGCGCGAGCATATTTACAAGCAGACGAACAATGCTTCGCGGCGTGTAAAATTGCCCGCCACGCTTGCCCTCGGCATCGGCAAACATCCCCATAAAATATTCGTAGATACGCCCAAGCAAGTCCTTGTTTTCATGGCCTTGGCCAAATGTCATATTCGTGAAGGTATCGATGAGCTCACCCAGACGGCGCTTGTCCAGACGCTCTTTGGCATATTCCTTTGGCAACACCCCCTTCAGGCTTGGGTTGTCCCGCTCGATGGCGTCCATTGCGTTATCTATCAGTACGCCAATTGTTGGCTGCTTGGCATTGGACTTTATATTGTCCCACCGCGCCTCAACTGGCACCCAGAAGACATTTTCGCTAGTGTACTCGTCGCGGTCTTCTGGGTCAGCATTCGGCGTGCTCTCTAGCTCATTGTGTTTATCCTCGAACGCATCGGAAATATACTTCAGGAAGATCAAGCCAAGCACGACATGCTTGTACTCCGCTGCATCCATGTTGTTTCGTAGCTTATCGGCCGCCTGCCACAGTTTCTGTTCTATGTCTTGTATATCCATCGTGTCTTTATTCTATCTCAGTATAGTGTTCTGTAATAGCTATGATTCGCGTTTGGGTAGGAGTTGGAAAGACCTATTGCCTGTGTACGATTTCATCCGCTTTTTGTTTGTGCCACAACACTTCAAGAACGCCTGCCATACTAAGTTGCAGCATGGCGCCTACCAAAACCAAGATAAAAGCAGAGACTGGGTCGGGATCTTCGGATTTAAAGTTGAATCCGATCAAGAACAGTGACGCAAAAAATGGTATCAAGACTATGTATCGATTTGTTGCAGCATAGCGTTTATAGAGCAGCATACATCCATAATAGACATATACGAGTGCCATGCCGAGTGTGACTAAACCAAGTAGCGGGCCGTTACCTACATAGAGCGTGCCGGCTGGTGTCTGTGTGCCAAATAAGTATGCCGCGATTACAAAACACAACCCCGCCACAAAGGAAGTAATAGCAAGCGCAAGCGTGGCACGCTGTACGGTTTGTTGCGAACGTTCTGTGCTTGTTGGCATAAACGGTTTGCGGTTTGTGAACGACTGCAAAATCACCGCAAACAACGTAATCACAACACACGCGGACACAATTGATGTCATCGGTTCGACGGCTGGGGCATCGGCTTTTGTGTATGCTTCGAGCATATACCCAAATGTGCAAAATGCCACAAACACCAGTAGGCTGTTCGCGATTCGAGCAAATAAATTTTTTGAATAGTATAAAACTGGTACCAATGCAAACCCAATCACTGCTAGCCACATCCACGGTTGGTTATATGAAGTAACGATACTCAGAAAGGAAGATGGCTGAGTGAAGTCTTTTAGATAATAGACTGGCAAAAACAGTCCAACGAAGCAGATGATCGATGCTATAAAGCCAACCGCGCGGAACGGTGCGGCCCCAAACAGCCGATCAGCCACGGCATACGGATGGTGCGGCCGGGCTGCTTTGAGGGTCTCCTTTTGCTTCATCTGTGGTAGCACGGCGAGCCAAAAGAACATCATTGCCACAACCCCAATGATGATTGGCTGGTCACTTAATAACTGTATGGCTGGGTTAGGTGACGAGTCTGGTATGAATAACAAAATGCTGCCAAACAGTAGTGCAGTAAACCAAAACTCCCATGACGAATACATGAAGGCCCAGTTGCTCTGATCGTCTTTCTTGCCCGCCCTGGCTAGCTGCGCATCACGCAGACGCGTTTCGAACGCAAACCTGGTCAGGGGTTCTATATTATGATTGGTTATTGTTCGTTGCGATGAGTTACTTGATTCTTCGGGATCTGCTGCGAGCAAATATGTGTCGCCAAGGTGAATATCTTCGTGTATGAATCGATTCATTTTGCGCTGCACGCTGTAGTTTTGGTCGTCCGGTGATCCCCCAGCAAACACGGGAAAGTTTGCCATTGTTGCCACAGTCTGCATGCATGTCGAGTCTTTTTCGCGCATAAATAGCTCGACGGCACAGGGCTTGTCTTTGTACCTGGTAAGTAGTATGCCACACTGACCATTCGCAAGCGATACCAGCACTTTTATAAGTTCTTTGGCGAGTGCCTTTTCGTCACCGAAACTATCATACTCATATGAAATGTCGGCAAAATCTTCAATACTGACTATGTATATCTGCTTATAGAAACCCAGGGCAAATCGAAACTGTTCGTCGGTTTCTTTGGTATTGCACACAAAACTAGCAATTTCCTCTTCGTCAGTATCGTCATCTGCAGCCCTGGCAAATGCATCATGTTGGATGTTGAAGTTGGCCATGGTCAACGGTGCAACGCGTTTGTGTTGCAGTAATGTGCGAAACTCTATAATCACTCGTGCGGCAGAAATATGCCGTTGCTCCTGATCATCTGCCTGTCTCACTGCCATATCGTTACTCATTTCCTATGAGTGTAGCCGTTTTGAGTACTACTGTCATGTGTGCAACATGAAAGATCATTGCTGGTTGCGCGTTGCGTCGGGAGCACAGATGCTTTTGAAATGTGCATTTGTGACGATGAGGTGATCGGCGAGGTGTATGCCTAGAAGCTGACCAGCTTCTAGGAGACGTTTGGTTACTTCTATGTCGGCATCACTAGCCGCAAGCGTGCCGCTGGGATGGTTATGGGCTACGATTATGCTAGCCGCGCGGTCAGTTATGGCATCGGCAAAGACTTCGCGTGGGTGCACTAGGCTGGCATTCAGCGTGCCGATGGTGATGATACGCTTAGCTATCAAACGATTCGCGCCATCCAGCGTCAGACACACAAAGTATTCCTGCTTTTTATCGCGAATGTCGGTGAGTTGTTCGACTGCCTTTTTGGGTGAGTCGACAATAGGACGCTCGGAGACTTCAAACTGTCGTCGCCATAACTCAAAACCAGCCATGATCTGTGTTGCCTTTGCGGGGCCCAGGCTTTTGACGGTCAGTAAGTCATCATACACGAGCTCGCTGCCTCTTGTCTCGAGTAACTTTTGTACGTCCTGTGCGATTTTAGTCACATCTGCCTGTGCGTTGCCGCTGCCGATAATTGCCATAAGCAGCTCATAGTCAGACAGTGCCGCCGCACCCTTAGCTTGTAGCTTTTCTCGAGGCCGATCTTTTGCGTTGAGGTTCTGTATCTTGGACATAGTGACTACCATTGTAGGCCATTTCCGTCAGCCATCGTGTATGTATTTTCTTTTTTCCTCACTTCCAGAGAGATGTATGCATTGGCACATCGCTCTGGAAGTGAGCAGACACAGAGAGGTCCATTGGCAGTCTGCCCACTTTTACTGCTATAGTTCGAGTAATAGCTACTGGGGCTTGGCCAGTGTGCCGTTGACACTACTGGTACTGACCTGGGCATCGGCGCACGCCTGACGCGCATCGATGAGCGTATCGCCCTGGGGCTGCACGCTGCTGACGATCGTTGGCCAGGGGCCTCGCCAGGCTGGCGAGTGTGTCAGGCTGGCGACTGTCGGCAGCTGTATGGTGCTTGTCAGTTCACCCCGCTGCACCATATCTTCGATGACTTCTTCATGCACCCGGAACTCGCCATGTGAGGTCTCCATGGTGCGATTGAGGCCAGTCTGGTCTATGGTGCACACGGCGACAAGGGTTGTTGCCGAACTGTAGTACAGGATTGCCATGACAATGCCCACGATCATGGCGATGGCAACACCCGCGTACGACAAACGCTTCATTTTCCCTCAATCCTCTGGTCTGCTGGTTCGATGACACTGATTTTTCAAGAGCCACTTAAGTATATTGTATAATCTAATCAATAATTAATCAATACCACGTGCTGCTTCTGAGCAGTATTGGCGAATTATAAGCGGTGATACTTGCGCATAAACACAAAACATGCTATAGTTGGTAAATCCGTGTCCACGGATGTATGTCGACGAATGGGAGACGCAACAATGAAAAACAAGGGTTGGTTGAGGACCCTGAGGTTCGCACTGGCTGTGCTGGTGGCGGGGGTATCCCTGGCCGCCGCACCTGCTGTGCATGCCGGCGTTCAGACGGTCGGCGGTACATCCGCCGCCGCCAGTATGGACTACCCGTTGTGCGGCACGAACGTCAAAGTCAGGGCGGCTGACATCTTCCATGACTACGTGGTCAAGGTCAGGCCCATCCTGACCAAGCATGGCAATGTCAAGGGGTTCAAGATCGCACAGCGCGGTGCGCGACGTGCTGTGGTGACCATCACACTGGACGGCCTTCGCAAGGATCGGGTCGAGACCGTCGAGGTTCGCCGGGATCCCGTGAAGGTGTCGATCAAGCCCAGCTTCAAGCTGGGCGACTACGGCGCCGTGATGACGGTACGGGCCCAGTTCGCCCGTCCGCTCTCGCGCGACCCCGTTCGGGAGAAGACCTGCTTGCTCTGACGGATGTGCAGTGGGCTTGGCTACGAAGCTGAGCCCACTGCACAAAAATCGTGGGCATGCTGCCGCCGAAATCTTCGGCGGCTTTCGCTTTGTTATGCTTGTGTGCATCGATCGCACATTCTGTTCGTACAGTAATTCATCGTATGGTCGATTGCTGCAACCTGCAGCAGGTCATCGACTCCACGTTGCAACTGAGCAGCTTCTGTGGTGGGTGGGTATGTTTCATAAAAATCTCGTCGAGCTTCCGCCATGCCTGCACAGGCACGGTGTAGTATGTACGATCCAAGGCGCCCAGGGAAAGTGCGTAGGCTGTTCTGTCTTGTTTCATGTATTGATCTACGCCGCCTGATGTCCATGAGCAGCGAAAACACTCGAATTCGCGCGTTGACCGCATTGGCCGCGAGGGCTTCCCATTGCGGATATTCACCGCCTGACGGTGTCGGAAATGTTTCTGCCATGTCGTATCCTTTCTAATCTAAACGCAAACGCCCCGATGCGTTTGTGTTGCTTCGGGGCGTATAGGTGTCTAGTTGATATATATTATGGTGTGTAAGTAGCCAAAACGACACGATACGACGAAGCTGGGGCAATGAGGCCCATAAGCATGCACATACCATTATTTTGGAAACTATAAACCATGCACGTATGGTACCACATCATGTAAAATACACAATATGTAGTGCTTTGTTACTTATAGCCGCGGACGAATGCGAGGCCGGCAATAACAGAAAGATGCGCCAATATTGCCAGGGCCCGAAACATCAAGATTGCGGCAATGGCGTATACAATCAGCTTTACGCCGACTACGCTGTGCAACAGGATCGCTGTACTCGATGCTAGTACTAAAAAGGTGCCCGTGATGATTTCTTTGTTGCGTAAGTAGCGATTGTCTTTGGTCCATATCCAACCCGTCACGACTTTGCTGACCCCCGTAAGAAGTGCAAACGTGCATAGCGCAAGTACCGACACTTTCAGTGAAAATGTTGGGTGGCGCACGAGTACGTAAGCCATGATTACGCCCGTACCGCCAAGTAGTGCATACGAAATATACGACAGCCCCTCGTTTTTAAGCGAAAATGTGCCTTTTATGGTCTTGATGCCTTGCGCCAACACGTACAGGCCCAGACCAAGAACCAGCGTCTCTTTCGCGTGGCTACTGAACAGCAATAGCCCTGTTCCTAGCAGTACAAGACTTTTGACAAGCATAACAGGTGCCGAGTCGCGGAACAATTGCCGAATGACATTGATTGGCTTGGGTAACTTTGTTTTTACGATTTTTGTCGTGGACGCATCGACGGCAAGGAACGTTAGGGCCTGAGCCGGATCTGTCATGGGCAAATTATGGCCGGATTTTGGCAATTGCGTGCAATTCGCGTGCTTGAGTCGTTTTGCGAACGATTCCACTAGCGATGCATCAACCAGTGGATCATTTGCGGCATAGATGATGTCTGCGGGGATATTTTGTTTTGTAAAGGCGCTGACAACTGCTTGTTGGTTGTTGACGGCGTTTGTGACAGATCGCAAAAGCGGTACATACGTTTTTAGTTTTGCTTCGCCAACGGCATTGATTGTTGCTGTCATGATTGCGTTTGTGTCGCTGAAAAAGTTCAATACGTTGATTCTTTTCAAGATAAAACGGTTGGTGTTTTCGGACGCAATGATGACCGGAGAAAACAGGGTAAGTTTGCTGACAAGCTGGGGGTATAAGGCGGCTAGTGCGATCGAAACGAGTGCGCCTAGCGAGTGTCCAACAACATGAGCAGTGTCTATGCCCATACTCGACAATGTGCGTGCTACCCATACAGCCTGTTCCTCTAAGCTGTACGCAATGTTGAGCGGGCGTGGCGAGTCGCCGAACCCAAGCAAATCTAGGGCCACGACTCGATGTTTCTGTGCGAGCGTTGGTGCCATGCCTTTCCAATAGCCAGACGAACTTTCGATGCCATGCAGTAGTACTATAACTGACCCCTGACCTTCATCGTAGCCAACGTGGAGTAACTGCTGTGCATTGGCGCTGACCATGGCGGCGATTTCGCGTGGCAGGTTTTGGACGAGCATATGGTCGACCTTGACTATGTCTAGGCGCTCGATGTCCATGTATGGTTTGATCTTTTTCAATGCATATATTTGCCGCTGTACGATGAATAAGTCACGCTTACCTGCATAAAATGTCACTGGCGCAGTGACGTCGCGCAAGACGCGAATGAACGGAAATTCGCGCACTAAATGACGCAGGTTTTGCTGGACTATGTACGGATCGAGCTGATTGTCATATGCCCCAATCATTTTTATGAACCACTCTGGACGGTCGTATTTTGTAAGAACCGTGTTCAAAATACCACCTGGGCGTAACAATTTTTCGACGAACGCAAAGCTGGCGGTTGATACCTTTGTAAATGTCAACGAGTTGGAGTATCCTGCATCAACCATATCCTTCGGGTCAAGGTAAAAAGGTGTCGAGATGAGATATAACTGTAGGGCATCATGATAACGAGCACAATATGACAAGGCAACCGCGCCTCCCATAGAGTAGCCAACCACTGTTAGATTGTCGGTGGCGCGCAATTTTTGTAGGGTGTTTCGCAGGGCCTCAACATGTTCTGCTGGTGTATATTGTGCACGTTTGGGTCGTGGCGACGCACCATGCCCTAGCAGATCGAGTGCGATTACCCGGTATGTGCCTGTCAGTAGTGGTTCAATCTTTTCCCATTGTGTGCCGTCGCCAAACATGCCGTGCAGCAGAACAAGTGGATTACCAGAGCCGCTGTCGTAGCGGACATGTAAAAGTTGTTTTTTCGTCATTCGCTTCTCCTGACCTGTTGTTAGTATATCTCCGGCAGTCTTGAATTATGCAAATTTCACTACAAGTAGGGGTGTTCATTAAACCGTTTATGTTTTATCATAAATTTGACCATGAGAAAAATCGGGGTATTATTATATGCAATGAGGTATGTGCATGACCGGAGGGTACGGCCACACTATAAGCGGGTCAAGATCGCAAGCTTCGTATTGGTAAGCCTGGTTGCCGTTGGCGCAATTGGCCAATACAAATATGGTGTTGGTATGGCGTTGTTGCCAACAAATGGAGCCGAGAGTGCTACTGAACCAACAACTGACGCGAGTAATCAAAAAAATCGACAAAATGGCAGTACGCACGCAGTCCCCAGTGCATCGTCGCAGGCATTGTCTAGTGCGCCGGGTAGTAGCAATGGGGCGATGACGCAACTCTCTGCACAGCGACAGACAGACTGTAATTCTGGCCAGCCAATACACACCGCTACGGCAACGTCGTCGGTTGCGCAATTGAAAGCGGTTTCGTATTATGAGTCACTTTGCAGCGCAGGCATTGTTGATACCGCGAGTTTTTTTGCTCCAACACCAACCACTCCAACCCAGGCGTTTGCCTACGCACAGGACATGGTTGCGAATCTGCGTGCTTTTGCAAAAGTAGGTGTGACGCCTCTGGTGTTTTTCGAACCCACTTCAGAAGGTGCAATTTTAGACTTTACGGCATACCGCAATGGCGCATATGACAACGCACTCGACACATATTTTGCAAGTATCCGACAATCGGGTATAAGTGACGCCAACATGGGTACATGGGTGTCGTTTCCAGAGGGCAATATACCAGTGTGGACTTCTGTTGATCCGGCTACCTATGCTGCAAATGTGACAAAAACCATGCAAATCATGAAGCGCCATTTCCCTGCTGCAAAAGCCGGACTGCTACTAGACAGCGCTACGTATCCGTCAGCCACGTCGTGGTCGGGTGCACAGTTTGTGAGCCTGAACCCATACATTCAGGACATTCCTGCTGGCTTGATTGACAGCTTTGGATTGCAAGGTTTTCCATGGTCGCCGCCCGCAAATGAAGCCGGACCTCAGTCATTTAACCCGGCGGTGTATTTGAATGTTTCAATTGCAGCTGAAGCAGCGCATAAGTTGGGTGTGTCGAATGTCTGGTTAAACACCGGAACATTCAGCACGGCCTATGCTGCAAATCCACAAAAGCGCGTGACAGTGCAGCCAGAGCAACGTGCAGTTATGTTGGACGGCGTACTGGCACAGTCGCTGGCGCTCAAGAAGCAAGGTTTTCAGGTTGCCGTTCACTTATTTAGCGAAGACAAGTCGCATGTCAGCGAAGGCATCGACTGGTCGTATGTAGAATCGACACAGTCAGTACCTGTTTTTCAGAATTTTGCACACAACACAAACGTTGCCGGTGTGTCGTTGTGGCTGTTCGATGTTCGCTAACGATTTACAACTGTTCTACAGTTGAGGCGTGATTTCGTCCAGGGCAGCTTGGTACGTCTTGACGACTATGCCACTGGCCTGAATAACGGCGAGTTGCTGCGCGAACACAGTTGTAT
>CAYRPO010000011.1:0-4037 GCA_964426305.1 uncultured Candidatus Saccharibacteria bacterium | reverse complement strand
ACGACTATGCCACTGGCCTGAATAACGGCGAGTTGCTGCGCGAACACAGTTGTATATGTGTCGTATGGCCCTGGGTCGCTAGCCACGCGGTGGTACACCAAGATCAGCCATGATTTGTCAGTTTGCGCTTGCGCAATCCATTGTTGTACCTCGGCGGCTGTGGTTGTGTCTAGTATGTTTTGTACGCGAAGACGGTAGATGTCAAAGTTGTCTTTTGTGTTATAGCCTTCGTCGACAGTGCGATGGCTTTGGTAGTATAGCTTGATTTGCGTCAGGACCGACTCGTTGTAGTCGCCGTATGGCGTGGCAAAGTTCCGTACGGCAGTGCCGATGATTTGCTGCAATATGTCCTGAGAGTGCGACAGTTCATACTGCACGTCGGCGCTCGTTTGCTGCGTCAAAAATGGATGCGTAACGGTGTGCGAACAGATCTCGTGGCCGGCATCGTAAAATGCTTTTACATTTGCAACGGCTGACGGTATTCCTTCGATGAACGTTGTTGCAAAACATTGTGTCGACTTAATGCCGTATTGTTGCATGAGCGGCAATGCCGTTGTGGCATTGTCTTCGTGGCCGTCATCAAAGGTTAGCGACAAAAGTGCACGATTAAATCCGGTTGGCACGTAGTCGGTGATACTGTAGTCGTCGGTTTGTAGCCATGCATTCTCTGTAAGCATCATGAAGACCGATACCGATGCCGTTCCTGTAGGAACCGAAAATGTTTCGGAGTATTGCTGCCAGTTGCTCGTGCCATTTGGAAACGCATTCGGCAAACCTACATAATGCTCGACACCAGACTGATCAACAAACAACACGACAACCTTTGGTGTGGCTGCATTTGTTTTGTACCATGTTGTAAAGCGGTACTGCTTGCCGGCAGTCAACGAAGTGGTTGGGGTGAAGAACCATTTGGCATCACCGTCTACATAGTTACTGACAGCAACTTTGACGCTGCGATTGCCAGTATGGGCATCGGTTACGTATGTGTACTGTGCGCTATTGCTGCCCCAGCCGCTGCCCTGCCAACTGTCAGGCATCTGACCATTTAGGCTGGATTCGAGTGATGGATTTGGTACGTTTGTAACTGGTGCTGCTACAGCAACAGTCAGGACTGCGTCGTCGATGGTCAGTGTGCCAACGCTGTCAATGAAGTGAAACAGTGTTACTTTGACGGCATTTGTGGGAACAGTAAAGGTTGTGCTGTATTGCTGCCAGTCGCTTGCTGTAGCAGCGCTGCCTAGCTCTTTGTAGCTGTATGATCCCGACGCATCGACAAAACCAGCAACAACGCGTGTCGGTACCGTTGATTTGTAATAATCTCGGTACAAATAGCTTTTGCCTGCTACTACAGCAACAGGATCGGCGAACCATTTGGCATCACCGCTGCTGAAGCTGGTCATGACTATGCTTGCGCTACGGTTACCGGTGTGTCCAGTTGTATCGTAGGTAAATTGCGAGCTGTTGGTCCCCCAGCTGTTTTTCTGCCACGACGCAGGCGATGTGCCACTGGCAGTTTCGAATGATGGGTTTGCGATCAGGTTGTCAGTGTCAACAGGGGGCGGTGTGGTTGGTGTTGGTGGAACAGGAGTTGTTGTCGTTGCCTTTATGAGGCTGGCATCGTCTGTTTGCAAGCTCCCGACTTGTGCCAAGATGTGCATAACAACAACTTTTGTAGCAGTGCTGGGCACGACGAATGTTGCCGAGATTTCTTTCCAATCGGCACTTGCCGGCAATGCTTGCACATATACATATGAAGCTGCGCCACTGGTATCCAAATATTGTAGATCGATTTCTGACTCGGTTGTTGCTTTATAGAACCCGGTGTATGTGTATGTCTCTCCAGGCACTACCGTGACGGCATCGTGCATCCATTTGGCATCACCGTTTGTGCGGGCAGTCATGTCAATGTGCAAGCTTTTTGTACCGGTATGACCAGTAGTCGCGTAGGTTAGATTTGCTGTGTTCGTACCCCATCGGCTCGCCATCCAGGCTTGTGGTACTTGGCCGTTTGCAGTTTCGGCAGATGGATTGGCGATAAGATTACCGTCGGTTGGTGTAGGTGTTGGTGTCGGAGTTGGAGCCGGAGTGGGGGTTGGTGTAGGAGCAGGTGTTTCTGTGCCATTTACGAGGCTGTAGTCATCGGTTTGCAACCAGCCGGCGTCAGCAATGATATGCATAACAACAACCTTTACGACATCTGCAGGAACGGCAACCGTTGCAGTTGCTTGCTTCCATGTGGCACTGGCCGGTACTGAACCCAAGTATGCGTACCGAACAGCGCCACTGGCGTCGGTATATTGTGCATCAAGCTCGGTGAGTACGTTTGACTTGTAATAATCAGAGAATGTATATGTCGCACCCCCGCTGACCGTGACGGCATCGTGCATCCATTTGGCATCACCGTTTGTGCGGGCAGTCATGTCAACGCGTGCACTTTTGTTGCCAGTGTTGCCGTCGGTAGCGTATGACAGTGTGGACGTATTGGTTCCCCAGCTGTTTGCGGTCCAGTTGTCTGGGGTGACTCCCTGCCCGCTTGTTTCGAATGATGCATTGGCGATCAGATTGCTGCCCGCCGCCTGGGCATGGCTAGACAGTGGCGTTGCAGCAGCAAATAGTACCACCACTGCACATAGACAACTGAAAATTCTTTTCACACGAACACCTCATTTCGATTACGGACGACAAGCTAATATTATTTATTACATATTAGATTGATAATGTCAATTATATCGCATAGTAAACCTCTTATGCCATGATTAGCTAACCATTAGCAATATATTCATAAAACAAAGTTTACAAAAGAGCCATATTAGTGTAGTATAAGAAATGAATCTAAGGTGTCAGTTGTATCAACTAGTGCCTGAGGCTTGAATCTACATTGTAGGTTCGTGTGATTCAACAATATTGGAGGGATTGTTCGCAACGCATATGCGGGGCTGACACCCTTATGGTGAAATCCTCCAATGTCGTTGAGCTCCGTCTCGTAAGCAAAGGAGAAGCTGCATGTCTGGTAAAGGCGCAAGCACTGGCACCGCAACTACCGCAACTGGTGTTGCTGTATTGCCAAACACTGGCGACAATCGTCTGTTGTTTGCAATTGCGATTGGCCTGCTCGTAAGTGGGGTCATCATTTTTGTGACTTCAACTGTAGCAGCTCGCAAGAAGAACCAATCCGAGGCCAACTAGTCTCGGGTGTACGTATATCAGTGAGCAGGGCTCAATTTTTTGGATGCTCTGTTCACTGGTGTCGTAGCAGAAAGGTCTCATGAAGAAGACATTACGAATTGCACAAGTTACGGGAGTGGTCGTAGGTCTATTTGGCCTATGGATGCTTGTACCTATGCAATACGCGGTAATGCAACAAAAACGGGCCCTTGCTGCTACGCCATCAGTAACCATACCAGCCATTGCGCCGGTGCCAGTGCCGTCGGTTGTATCTGGACATCCTGTACGAGTTCAGATACCTAGTTTGGGCATTGACGTGGCCGTCTACGACGGAACGTATAACCAAAAAACCGGTGAATGGACACTGCGTGATACTGATGCGCAGTACGCCCTGCCCAGCTCCCTGCCAAACGACACAACCGGCAACACCCTTATATATGGACACTATAACGGTAAAGTGTTTCAAGAGCTACACAGAGTTGAAACTGGCGCCGAAGCCTATGTCTTGACGGCCGAAGGGCAAAAGTTTGTATACACGTTTATGTCATCTCAGGTTATGAGTCCGACAGATACGAGTGTGTTTTTGTATGATGGACCGCCACGACTCACGCTACAAACCTGCACAGGCCGATATATGCAAAATCGACACATGCACTACTTTGCATTTGACCACTATGAAGTACTAACAGACCAAGTGAATTAGGCAGCGGTATCTTGTAGCGCCGCCTGATTGATCTTATAGCGACGGCCGTTGGTGGTCCAGCCTTTGGCCGTGGTTTTGAACTTACCGATGATCATAACTTCCACAAACGCCATCAGGTGTATGCCTATTTCGGTCCAGCGCAAGAAGTAGAAGTATGGCATAGCGCCAA
>CAYRPO010000010.1:0-22054 GCA_964426305.1 uncultured Candidatus Saccharibacteria bacterium | reverse complement strand
CGGTTACAATACTTGGCCAATCAAAGCCTGGGAAAATAGCACGGTGCCGAATTATAGTTAAGCCCTCCGAACAGGAGGGCTTTTCTCTTTTCTGAGGCAAAAGTGCTATTTTCCCTAGAGTATTATGAAAAATAGCGGGATCCCCGCAAAACTAGTTTTGTGGGGTATTGTCACGGTGCCGAATTATATAAAGACCCTCCGAACAGGAGGGTCTTTATCTTTTAGGCGATATCTTGGCGCACTGCTTTGTCAGAAGTTTGCGATGCTCATTCACCGTATTAAAATACGGCTCAATCCGCTTCGCACTTCTTTCGTGCACTGCATACAAGCTATCGCCTAAAAGTGACTGTGTGTCGGTTTTGTGTTTTTAGGCGCACATCTGCAAAGGGCATGTAACCATAAACGAATGTTGACATAAGCGACATTTCGTGCTAATGTATATTCAGTTTCAGAAAGAAGCAGAGGGTTTGCTCCATAAAAGGGCGAATCCTCTTTTCTTTTTGAGAGTACAAATGTGTTAGATATCACAGTTAAGCGATCCTTTGGGGCGCGCAATTAAGGAGAATAACATGGCAGGAACAAAAGCAGGCGGCAAAGCCGCAGCAGCAACAAACAAAGCCAAGTACGGCCCAGAATTTTACGCCAAGATTGGCGCCAAGGGCGGCAAGAATGGCAAAACCGGTGGCTTTTACGCAAATCGCGAGCTGGCTCGTGAGGCTGGTCGCAAGGGTGGCCGCGTAAGCCGACGCACCAAGAAGACAGACGCTCCAGTAGTCGAAGCTGCCTAAGCAGCACGCTAAAAGACATAAAAAAGAACCTCTCCGTATATCGAGAGGTTCTTTTTTATGTCTTTAGGCCATTTGCGTGCGACTGACGCGACATAATGGCGAACGAGGAACTCTCCAGCGTGATCGGCAATTAAAGCACTGATACAGTCCATCGCTGCGCTGTAGACTCACTACATTGCACACGGGGCAGCTGGCGCGGGTATGCAGCCAATCTCGATAGGTGTCTAGGCAGTCTTGGACATGCTCTTTGTCTATGCTGATACCGTATTTTTTCGCAAGCTTATGAGCATGATGCCACGCGGTAACCTCTAGTTGCAATAAGTCGAAGTCGCCTTTGTAGGACACATGTCCAAGCTCTGCGTGTGCAATCTCGTGCAATAGTGCCCATACGCCGTGCTCTGCGTTGTCTTGATGACTGGTGTAGGTGATAAGATTCTGTTTTGGCGTCCAACGAAATGTGTCGCCTGGCTCGAAGCGTAAGTGAGGAAAATCTAACCGAACTTTAGGCAGAATGTTGGAGATGCTGTTCATGCTGACTTGCGTAGATTATACAGCCATGTATGACCGCTTCTTCTGGCTGTAGGGCTTGGGTAATGGGCGGAATTGTGATCTGAGGATCAGACATGGCTTGTAGATCGGCAACAAGAAAGTCTCTGTATTTTGGAAAATGTGATCCAACACCGCCGCCAATTATGATATGGTCGGGGTCGAGAACGGCGCATAGATTGTATAATCCAGCTGCAATATCTTGGGAAATGAGTTTCCAGGTTTCGGGGTCTTCAATGTCAGCTGCTCGTTTGCCATAACGGGCTACAATGGCTTTGCCGCTGGCAAACGTCTCCCAGACTTGTAGCTTGTCGTCATGCTCTAGCAGCATTCTTCCGCCCTCGCTATCGAGCAGATCGCTGTCTAGTATGCCGTCTGTGACAAATCCGGTACCAATGCCAGTGCTGATAGTCACGTACAATACATGGTGAGGTATTGGGTTTAGCTGATGTGCTTCAGCAAGTCCAGCAAGATTTGCATCATTTTCTAGAAGTGTTGGTAGACCAGTGATGCGCTCGATATCTTGCTTGAGTGGTACTCGTCGCCATGGAACATTGCCGAAAGCGATACCAATGCCATTTGCACGGTCGATCGTACCAGGTGCAGCCGCCGATACCATACTGCAGTCAGGCGTTGTTATTTTAGCAACATTTTTTTCCAGTTCTTTCATAAAATCTTCGTATTTTTGTGGCGTTTCGAAACGCTCTTGCGCCACGATTGTACCGCCTGCTTCGCAGCGTGCGACGAGTGTTTTTGTGCCCCCAATGTCGATGGCTATAATCATGCCTCTTAGTATAGCAAATCAGCAAAACATCACCACTCTTTACAACAGATGCCGTAAAGGGGTACAATAGGGGCAATCTGACTAGAACAGTCTGTGTTCGGGTATCGCCTAAGTCCATGGCGGTCTCGTTGACTGCATATCTCAGAAATACATTAGAAAAGGAGTGAATTTTTCACTATGTCACAAGTAACTATGGACGAACTGCTCGCTTCGAGTGAGCTCAAAGTATTAAAATCGGGGGACGTGATCGAAGCCACGGTCACCTCAATCCGCAAGCACGAGGTCTGGCTAGATCTTGGGCCTTATGGAATCGGCGTTGTAATGCGACGCGAAATTGGCCACGGCCAAAATCTAGAAGTTGGCCAAGCGCTGAGCGCCAGTGTTGTGGATCCAGAACTAGAAGAGGGTCATGCACTGCTTTCGTTGCGTAAAGCAGCCAAAGACCGAGGCTGGGACGAGCTAAAGCGCATCTTTGATGCGAGTGAAGCCGTTGAAGTCACGGCGTACGATGCGAATCGTGGCGGTTTGCTGATCGAGCTCGAGGGTATTCGTGGCTTTATGCCAGTGAGCCAATTGAGTGCCGACCACTATCCACGTGTATCCGGCGCTGACAAGGACGAGATTTTGCAGAAATTGAATGCACTTGTTGGTACGCCACTGCGTGTGCGAATTCTCGACGTCAGTCGTAAGGACAATAAGCTGATTTTTAGCGAAAAAGAAGCAATTAAAGACGATATGCAGGCTCGCTTTGCAGAGCTCAAGGTTGGCGATGTTGTGAAGGGTACGGTTACCGGTGTGATCGACTTTGGCGCGTTCGTCAACGTTGACGGCATCGAGGGGCTCATTCACATCTCGGAAATTTCATGGGAGCGTGTCGAGGATCCTCGCAATTACGTCAAGACAGGTGATACAGTCGAAGCCAAGATTATTGCAATCGACAAGGATCGCTTGAGCTTGAGCTTGAAGCAAATGAGCGAAGATCCCTGGATGAAAGACATCGAAGACATTAAGAAGGGCGCAATTGTCGAAGGAAAGATTACACGGATCACACCATTTGGTGCATTTGTGCAGTTGACCCCAGCAGTCGAGGCCCTTGTACATGTCAGCGAGATTAGCGACAGTGGTGACGATGCTGTCGACCCAGAAAAGATCTTTAAGCTCAACGAAAAGAAGAAGTTTAAAGTGCTCGACATCAACAAAGAAGCACGCAAGATTGCACTGAGTCTGAAAGAGGCTTAAGAAAACAATCTTCGTATACGGCGATGGCGGCTCTGTAACCCAGGGTCGCCATTGAACGGTAAATAGAACAGGAGAATTACTCATGGCACGAACTATAGCTATAAGCGACATGATCACTGTTGGTGCCCTCGCTGACAAGCTTGCCTTGCCAGTGACTCGCCTGATCTCTGAACTGTTCAAAAACGGCGTTATGGTTACGATTAACGAAAAGATTGATCTAGACACCGCACAGATTTTAGTGACGGAACTTGGACTAGATGTTGAACTTGTCTCTGAGTCGGCAATTCACGAAGATGCCGATACGGTTGTGAATCGCAAGGATCGCGCATTGAGCGACAATGCCGAGTCACGGCCACCAGTTGTAGCAGTGATGGGGCACGTTGACCATGGCAAGACGAGTCTGCTTGATGTTATTCGTAGTGCCAATGTTGTTGCTCGTGAAGCAGGTGGCATCACCCAGCATATCTCTGCGTATCAGATTGAACACAATGGTCGGCCAATTACTTTTTTGGATACACCTGGTCACGAGGCTTTTGCGGCGCTGCGTCAACACGGGGCACATCTGACAGACGTCGCCATAATCGTGATTGCTGCTGATGACGGCATCAAGCCACAAACTCTGGAGGCGATTCGTTTTGCCAAGAAGGCAGGCACACACATGATTGTTGCGATTACCAAGATCGACAAGCCCGATGCAAATCCTGAACTCGTCAAGCAGCAGCTTGCCGAACACGAGATGCTCCCTGAAGAGTGGGGAGGGTCACAGGTAATTGTTCCAGTATCTTCAAAGACAAAGCAGGGCATAGACAAACTTCTCGATATGGTGTTACTGCTTGCCGATGTCGAAGAACTCAAGGCAGATAAGACGGCCAAAGCTGAGGGTCTCGTGATTGAGTCTCACATGGAGCAAGGACGAGGTCCAATTGCAGAGGCACTGGTTGAACAGGGCATTTTACGACAGGGCGATTTTGTTGTGGCGGGTACAACGTACGCCAAGATTCGTGTATTGGAAGATACGTCTGGCCGACCAATTAAAGAGGCCGGTCCATCAACGCCTGTCGTCATTGGTGGTTTTAAGGTGTTGCCAGAGTTTGGTGACGAGTTCGTGTGGGTTAAAAACGAAAAAGAGGCTCGCTCCATGGTTGCCGAACATGCCCGCTTAGCAAGTGAGCAGGGTAATCGTCTCGATATGACAAGTACAGAGCTAATTCGATTGATCAATCAAAAAACCAGCCAAGAAGAACTGAATGTTATCGTAAAAGCTGATGTACAGGGATCGCTCACGTCTGTAGTAGACAGCCTAAAGGCACTAGATACCGACGAAGTCGCTGTTCGGATCGTTGGTTCTGGCGTTGGGCCAATCACCGAAAATGATATTCGCATGGCTGCTACGAGCAGTGCGATTATCTATGGATTTGATGTGCCCATTGCGGCAGGCATTAAGCAACTCGCGTCGCGCGACAAAGTTACGGTACGGTTATATAGGGTCATTTATGAGCTGATCGACGACACAAAGACCGAGATGAGCGCACTCCTGAAGCCTGAGGAAATTTTGACAAACGTTGGACGTCTATTGGTTCGTGGTGTATTTAAGACAACAAAGACCGAAAGTATTTTAGGCGGTGAAGTGACAAAAGGCAAGCTTGTTTGGCCCGCTTTTGCCACTGTTTACAGAGGCGATAAGCTTATATTGGAGAACGTTCAAGTTATAAATCTGAAGCACGGCCCAACAGATACCAAAGAAGTACTAGAAGGGGATATGTGCGGCATCAGTTTAGCCACGCACGGACGTTTTGATGCGCAAGAGGGTGATCGCGTTGAAGTATTTACACGCGAGATTCGTGAACGTACACTTTAGTCAGTAAACGGAGATAATTATATGTTTAAGTTGGATGATGATTTTCTGGCCAGTGTTGGGCTTGGTGATCTGCCTGTTGACGACAAAAAGCCAATGCTACAGCATATCTACAGTACGCTCGAAATGAACGTTGGTATGCGTCTTGCCGAAGGCATGACCGATGCGCAATTAGATGAGTTTGAAGCACTTATGAATGCTAATGAGGAATCGCGTGCGCTGCAGTGGCTCGAAACAAACGTGCCGAATTATCGTGAGGTTGTCGCTGAAGAACTCGAAAAGCTGAAGCGTGAGATAGCTGCACAGGCGCCAGCAATTTTGTCGGCGTCAATTCAGCAGCAGGCTGAAGCGGCTTAGTACTGCTTCTTAGACGTGTGCAGGCAGGCGACTACCATAGCCATTGAGGAAGCTGGCGGTATCCATTTCTTTTTTGCCGATAGGTATGACAGACAAGATCTGTAGTGACGATTCTCCGCAGCCAATGCCTAGATAATTTTTTGCGATACGTATTTCGCCAGCTCTGAGTGTGTCTTGGGTGACCGTTGCTTTTGTGATGACAATCTCAACATCGCCAAGCTTGCACGTACTGCGTGGCCAGCCTGCAAAGGCTCTAATCTCTCGTTCGATCTGTATGGCAGGTTTGTGCCAATTGATTGTGCCATCTTGTTTTGTGAGTTTTCTAGAATAGCTCGGGGTATGGTCAACCCCAGCAGCCGCAGCAGCGGCTTCTTGTGATATGGCGCTGACGTGTCCTTGCATATATGCGGGCACCGTCTTTTTGAGGAGTTCATTACTGAGGAGCACGAGGGCATTGGTGAGCTCGGGCGTTGTGATGTGGGAGGGTAGGGTATATGTGCCTTGTGCCAAAATATCTCCTTCGTCCAAGGCTTCATTGATGAGCATGAGGCTCACGCCTGTCGTTTGTTGGCCAGATAAAATCGAAAAAGTAATCGGGTCGGCACCGCGCCACTGAGGCAGCAGAGAAAAATGACTATTTATGATGCCAAGAGGGAACGTATCTATGGTTGCCCGGGATATAATCACGCCAAAATCGATCACAACCCCAAGGTTGCTTTGAAAAGGCTGTGACATACTAAGTTCGTCCAGTTCTGTTTTGTTGTTTGCTACAAAAACAGGTGCACCATGAGCAGCCTTTGTCATGTCAGTGAGCGTTGAGCTTTTCGTTATAACCGCTTCAATAGCGGTGTGCTGTCGTAGCAGTTCAAGCGATTGAGCCGCAACAGGTCCGCTACCAAAAAAGACAATCGTTTCTTGCGTCGTCTCGGGCAAACCATCCATATAGCTATGATCCTTCCTGTACTCCCCAAAGACTGGGATTGTCTTTAACGTCTGAGTCATAGTTCAGTGGCTCTAAGTGACCCTTTATGTCAAGTTTGTAGAAAGCGTCGGGCTCACTCTTGATGTGGTCGATGAATACGATGCCATTAGTATGGTCGATTTCGTGTTGAAATACTCGGGCTAAGAAGCCTTTGGCTGTCAGGCGAAACTCCCGACCATGTATATCGAGAGCCTTGATGCGTACTTTTTCGTAGCGCGGAACTTTGCCATAAATGTCCTTGATACTCAGGCAGCCTTCGTAGTCCTCGACGAGATTGCCTTCATACTTTGTGATCACAGGGTTGATGCATACTAAAAATTCTCGAATGTTTTTGTTGTCAAAATCTTCGCGAATGATGACAACTCGCGTTGGTCTGTCGATTTGGATTGCGGCAAGCGCGACACCAACTTCGTGTTCGCGACTGTCTTCCCAATCCAGAGTGGCATTTTTCATGTCTTCTATGAGCGCCAATATATCTGGACCAACAACGCCAACTTTTTTTGAACGAGCACGTAGATGCTCGTTGGGTAGTGTGATTATATCGTCTTTGCTTGCTTTCATCGAAAGCTAGTATAACAGAGGTAGCTACAATAAGCTATGCGGTTCGATGTCCACAGTCCATTTTGGTCCAAGTAGGTCTTGTATGCGTACCAGTGCTGATCGCTTACGACTTTTAGCGATGATGTGCCATGTATAGCCTCGGGGTGACTGTTCGTAGAAGCTTGGACTTGGTCCGATAACCTGTAGCTGATCTGACTGCTTGAGTTGTTCGGCCGCCTTGGCAGCCGTCGTCGCTGCACTTTTTTGGCGTTTCATGGTTATGGAGCAGAGGGCGAGATGTCGGTAAGGGGGGTATAGATACTGTTGGCGTTTGTACATCTCGTGTCTATAAAAGCGGTCCCAGTCTTGCGACATGAGGGCCTGAAACAGGTCATGCTCTGGTTGTCTGGTCTGAATGAATGATCGACTTGCGGTATGTCCTCGTAAGGCGCGCCCAATGAGCTGGTATAACTGTTGATAGGTCAGCTCCTCGGCTCGATAATCTGGAAACTGCAACCCATCATCTGCCTGTACTGCACAGGTCACTGCGAGCTTTGGCAAATCTAGACCTTTGGTTATAGTTTGTGTGCCTACGATGATGTCCACGTCGCCCCGTTTCAGCTGGACAATATGATTACTTAATCGTTCTGCGCTTGTCGAGTCTGCATCAAAGCGCTGGATGCGTGCTCCCGGAAACAGCTTGGTCAGCTCTATGACCAAAGATTTTGTGCCCAGACCACGATACGTTATGTCGGTACTGCCGCACGACGAGCAGGCCACCGGAGTTGCGTAGACTTTTCCGCAGCTGTGACACTGCAATATGTGCCGGTCGTGATGATATACAAGTGCAATGTCGCAGGCTCTACATGCAGGTTTCCAGCCGCATGCCTGGCACGACACAGATCGCGCAGTACCACGCCGATTTAGGAAAAAAAGAGCCTGTTGCCCGGCCTGTAGTGCTGTTCTTGTTGCGGCAATTACATCATCAGCAATGTAATAACTTGCGCCAAAAAGTTGTCTCTGTGTCGTGTCGATGAGTTCTACGGTTCCAGTATGCGCTCCAGCAGCCTTTTGGGTCATTCGTACGATTTGGTAGCCTTGTTGCTCGGCGATGCGATAGTCGCTTGCATTGGGCGTTGCGGTTGACTGAACAAGCTGGGCTTTGTGGAGTGATGCTAGTTTTGTGGCAACATCAAGGGTTCGATACCGTGGCGACTGGAGCTGTTTGTAGGAATCGTCGTGAGCCTCGTCAATCACAACGATACCTATATTGGTGATTGGCAAAAATGTAGCCGAACGTGGCCCGACACACACGACCGGCTCCTTGCTCGTATGGCATGCGATCCATATGGCGCGCCGTTGAGCTTCGGTTAAATTAGAATGTGTTACATATACACGTACTGGTACATGGTCGACGATCGATTGTACGAGTTGTGGCGTGAGGCCTATCTCGGGCGTTAGTACGAGGGCTGATTTGCCATGTGCCACGTGCTGTTTGATTGCCTCCAGAAAGACGCGGGTCTTGCCTGTTCCAGTGTCTCCGTGCAAAAGTAACCGGGCTGCGGGTAGTGTTTGTAGTGCACAAAGTGCTTTTTGTTGCTCTGTTGTTGGCGGCGGTAGCGGCAATGATGCCCCTTCTGTATGTACGGAGGCTTTTGTGCTCGGTGATCGCTTGGGAAAGCGCGCAGGTATGAATTGACTGGCAATATCGCCGAAATCATCGGTATAGTACTGGCACATCCACAACAACAGGTTCATGTGCTCGTCTGGTAACGTGTATGGTACTGTCTCGGTAATTGCTCGCGTGACAAAGGCTGGTTGCTCAACCGACTGCACAACAATCCCAAGGACGTTCTTTTTGCCGTATGCAATCCGCACGATACTGCCGCGTGGTAGCATGTGATCGGAACTATACGTAAACAGCCGTCGCCCCGTATGCACCCTTGCCACAAGAACTTCAAAATAATGCATAGTCAAACTATACCTGGTTTTGGTATACTTTAATGCATAGGAGCAACAAAAACGCCGTAACAGCGTTGTTTGAATGACAGCGAAAGGGAACATGTTAGACGTATTTATTACATCAAGGGTCCGACGTAAAATTATTGTTGTGTATGCCAAGTTTCCGGATTTCAAGACCCATGTCAGGGGGCTTGCTAAACTCATCAAGGAAGATGCTGGTAATATACAACGCGAGCTCAAACGTCTCGAGAAGGTGGGTTTCTTGATTAGCGAAAAGCAAGGCAATACCAAAATCTACTCAACCAACAAAAGTTTTCCGATTTTTAAAGAATTACAAGGCATTGTTCTCAAGAGTCAGCGGGCAAACCAGCGCACGGGCGTTGGTCCACGCAAGAGCTCATAAGTTCACCTCTTGAAAAACAGTTCATAATACAGTAGGATATATACGTTATGATTCAAGTTACGAAAAAAGACGCCAAAGAGTCGACCGAGAGTCTGATCCGCCGTTTTAGCCGTAAAGTCCAGCAGTCTGGCGTTCTTGCGAATGTAAAGCAAGCCCAGTACTTCGAAAAAGAGATGAGTAAGCGCGACCGACGCCTCAAGGCGATTGTTCGTCGTGAGCGTAAAAATCTCAAGGTCAAGCGAGCTAAACTCGGACAGCGCTAGATGCAGGAACAGATTGCCAAAGATCTGATTGTCGCCATGAAGTCTGGCGACAAGGCAACTGCTGAGTGTTTGAAGATGCTCAAGAGTGCGCTACAAATGGCGCAGATTGCTCATGGTTCGCCGCTCGATGACGCAGCCGTGGAGCGCGTGATTCGCAAAGAGATGAAATCTCGCAGTGATGCTCGTGACATGTATGCCGCAAATGGCAGACAGGAGCTAGCGGACAAAGAAGAGTCCGAGCGCGTTTTGTATGAAAAATATGTGCCTCAGCAGTTGAGTGCTGACGACGTAGACGCAGTCGTCGCCTCTCAGGCGGCTACACTCGATGACGTGGTGTTTTCGCGACTTATGCCTTTAGTGATGCAAGAGCTAAAAGGCAAGGCCGATGGCCGACTCGTGTCTGAGCGTGTCAAAGCGTTTGTTGAGGGTCGTTAGTAGTAGTATGATTTTGATCTTAGGGGTTGCAGGTTCTGGCAAAAGTACCCAAGGCAAACTGCTGCAAGCGACTGGTTCATATACATGGCTTTCCATGGGTGAGTTGCTACGACGAACCGCTACGCAAGACGAGCAACAGCGCATGCTTACCGGTGCTGTACTGCCAGACGACATCACGATTCATTATGTATCGACCGAGCTCCAGCGACTCCGAGCGCAGCATGTTCCCGAGATAGCCCTAGATGGCTTTCCCCGGTCGGTTGCTCAGGCAGAATGGCTTGTGTGCTATGCAGATCAGTACGACCCACTTCGCGCAATAGTACACCTAGAAGCAACACAAGATCAGGTACTGCAGCGACTGCTAGCCCG
This sequence comes from uncultured Candidatus Saccharibacteria bacterium, assembly GCA_964426305.1. Classification (GTDB taxonomy): domain Bacteria; phylum Patescibacteriota; class Saccharimonadia; order Saccharimonadales; family CAIOMD01; genus CAYRPO01. Next base: position 11,531 of record CAYRPO010000010.1, on the reverse strand, counting down.
CGGCAGAATCGACGATACGCCCGAAGCGATACGCGAGCGATTCACTGAATACGACAAGACGATCGTGCCAATTATGCAAAATCTCGCACATCATGGCGTACCGATCATCGGTATTGACGCGCATCAAATCGCCGACGCAATGCATCAAGACATAATCCATGCCCTCAAGGAGCTAGAACAGAGGCAATAGTCATGAAAACTCGTATCAAAACACCCGCAGAAATCGAAGCAATGCGCGAAAGTGGTGCGATGCTTAGTGCGGTACTGACAGTTCTCGAGCAACGAATTGAAGTAGGAATTACAACAAAACAACTAGCTGATATTGCGGCGATTGAGTTGAAAGCCTTGGGGGGCAAGCCGGCTTTTCTAGGTTACGGTGGCTTTCCCGACGTCATTTGTATATCGGTCAACGACGAGGTCGTGCACGGCATACCAGGCAAGCGAGTAATCTGTGATGGCGATGTTGTTGGTATGGATTTTGGCGTAACATACAAAAGCATGATCACCGATGCGGCTCGGACTGTCATAGTCGGTACTGCAAGTAAGAAGAAGCAGCAACTTGTTGATCAGACTCGTTGGTCACTTGATGCGGGAATTGCACAGCTGCACGATGGTGTACAAGTTGGTGATATAGCAGCGAGTATCCAAGCTGTTTTGGATGCTGCAGGCCTAGGTATCGTTCGAGATTTGGTTGGTCATGGGGTAGGGCACCAACTGCACGAAGAGCCAAATATCCCAAACTATGGCCGTGCCCATACTGGTCCGGTATTACAAGCTGGTATGACGATTGCAATTGAGCCTATGACAACACTTGGTTCACACAAGGTCTATATGGCAGAAGACGGCTGGACTATTGCTACTCGCGACGGCAGTCTGTCGGCACACTTTGAACACACAGTACTGATTACGCAGCAAGGTGCCGATATCTTGACAGCGTAAGCGACCACGCTTCACAACTTTTTATTAATCCGGCATTATGCTTGAGCTTTTACTTGCTCATTGTTCTTTCGAGGCGCTATAATCAAAGCTATGCAAAAAGCTCCTTACTATGTAGGGCTTGATATCGGCACGTCCATGGTGCGATGTGTTGTTGGTATGATTGAACCATCTTCTACCGATGGTATCCTTTCGGTTATTGGCGTTGGTGCCGCTCCGAACACGGGTATGCGCAAAGGTGCTGTTGTGCATATTGATGATGTTGCTCAGGCAATTGGTACCGCGATCGGCGAAGCCGAGCGTATGGCGGGTGTGCGCATAAATGGTGCAACAATCAACGTAAATGGCGCTCATATACATGGACAGGCCTCCCAGGGAGTGATTGCGATCAGTAGTCAAGATCGTCGTATTAGTGTTGATGATCGAGCACGCGTAGAAGAGGCGGCGACGGTCATAAGTTTGCCCGCCAACAGAGAAATAATTCAAGTTTTTGCGAAAAGTTACAGAATTGATGGGCAAGACAACATCAAAGACCCAGTTGGTATGCAAGGCGTTCGGCTAGAGGTTGAGACCTTGGTGGTAACTGCTGGTATACCTTTATTGCGTACGCTCGATGCCGCGCTGGAACGTGCACAAGTAACCGTTCACAATCATACTGTTGCAAGTCTTGCGGCAGCAGAGTCGGTCTTGGACCGGCGCCAAAAAGAGTCCGGCACTGCCGTCATTGATATTGGTGCTGGTACTACAAATATCGCCATCATTGAAGAGGGCGAAGTTGAGCACGTTGCGGTCATCCCGATCGGTAGCCAAAATTTGACCAACGATCTAGCGATTGGCCTAAAGACCGACCTAGAAGTCGCTGAAGCCGTTAAGCTAGCACATGCAACGCTTGATTTTAGTGAACCACCTGCCGAGGCTGTCAGTGTCGAGATTAATCACATTCGCTATAGTTTCTCAGAAAAAATCATTCGCCTTGTTGTTGAAGCTCGCGTCGAGGAGCTACTGGAGCAGATTGACCGCGAATTTAAAAAAGCGGGCAAATCACGGAAGTTGCCCGGTGGGGTCGTGTTTGTTGGCGGTATGGCGAATTTGCCTGGCCTTTCTGACTTTGCCAAGAACAAACTGCAACTCTCTGTGAAGACGTCGCAGCCAGCATCGGTTACGGGCATTATCGAGACGGTCAGTAATCCTGAATACTCTACGGCAGTAGGCCTGATGATGTTGGACGTGATTTTGTCTAATCGACAGAGTTCTGTTGCCCCCGTGGTTGATTTTGGCGGTGGATTGATCACAAAAATGAAACATCTGTTTGGTGGTAAGTAACAGCCTGAACAACTACGTGGTTTTACAGGCCTATGCCGTACGCAATGTGAATACAAATTATGACCGCCATCGTATATAATGGAAATGAAATTACTAAGCGATTTGAGGGAAAGGTAGAGACGAGCGCATGCCGCAAGTAACACCCGCCATAGAGACATTTGCACGAATCAAAGTAGTAGGCGTTGGGGGCGCCGGTGGTGCGGCAATTAACCGCATGATTGACTCTGGGGTTCAAGGTGTTGAATTCATTGCTGTCAACACAGACGCTCAGGCGCTCCATCACTCAAAAGCCGAGACGAAGTTACATATAGGCGGCGATACGACTCGTGGCCTAGGTGCGGGCGCCGATCCGCGTGTTGGCGAAGAGGCGGCAAAGCTGTCTATAGAGGAAATCAAAAAAGCGCTTGAAGGCGCCGATATGGTATTTATCACGATTGGTGCCGGAGGTGGAACTGGCTCAGGTGCGGGTCATATCGTTGCACAGATTGCCAAAGATGCCGGAGCTCTGGTCGTAGGCTTTGCGACACGACCGTTTGCCTTCGAGGGTGAAAAGCGTCGCCGCAACTCAGAATACGCGATTGAACAGCTGCGCCAAGCCGTTGATACGCTTATCACGATTCCTAATGATCGTCTCTTGCAAACCATTGATCGCAAAACGCCATTGTTAGAAGCATTCAAGGTTGCTGACGATGTCTTGCGTCAGGGCGTGCAAGGCATCTCTGATCTGATCACTGTACACGGCCTCATCAATCTCGACTTTGCCGATGTGAAAGCTGTCATGAGTAACGCAGGATCCTCGCTAATGGGCATTGGTCGTGCGAGCGGTGATGATCGTGCAGTTGAAGCTGCGCATCAGGCTATTGAATCGCCGTTGCTCGAGGTGTCGATCGATGGCGCACGTGGCATATTGTTTAATGTCATAGGCGGCCTGGATATGACCATGCATGAGATTAATGCAGCGGCAGAAGCCATAACAGCCGCAGCAGATCCAAATGCAAATATCATATTTGGTGCTACGATCAATGATGAACTGGAAGGCGAGATAATCGTCACGGTTGTTGCCACCGGATTTGAAGCATCGTACTATGCAAATCGTCAGCTGCAAAAGCCAGCCAGTCCTGCTGTGACGACCACGTTACAGCCTATGGTCACAGCACAGCCGACTGTGTTGGAAGATGACGATACAGATGTCAGCAAAAGTGCCAAAGTGCTTGATGCGCTACAGCAAGAAGATGCTATGCCTCACGAGGACGAAGCACTACAGAGCATCAAAGATGAGGACATTAAGGCGCTTGATTTGGGCCTCGAGGACAAGCCTGCAGAGCCCGCAGCTGACTTGCAGAATGAAGAACCATTGCCAAACATATGGACGTTTAATCCTGACAAACAAGAACCCGAAGAAGACCAATTCGACAAACCATCTTTTTTGCGTAGGTTGACACGACGTAAAAAAGACGACGAAAATCCTGATCCAAAAAACAGCGTATAGTTGCACAAAAACAGGGGTAGTTTGTATTGGAAATTACTACAGAAACAGGCTTGCAAACGCTATATAAAGCGTATAGTATGACTATAAGTCACACTACATATAGTGATTGCACATTGCAAACACCCAAGGAGAAAGAGTAGAACAATGAAGTGTCACCAGTGTCAATTTAGCGATACGAAAGTGATTGAGTCTCGTGATGTTGCGGATGGTGAAGCAACGCGACGACGACGAGAGTGTACACAGTGTCAGGCGCGCTATACGACATACGAGCGTCTTGAAAGGCCACAGCTCATCGTGGTAAAGAAGGACGGGTCTCGTGAGGTATTTGACAGGGGGAAGCTGTTGGCGGGCCTGCATAGGGCCTGTGAAAAGACGACAGTTACCAATATCCAGATCGAAACTGCCGTGGCACGGATTGAGCGAGACTTGTATGCTCGTGGTGATGTCGAAGTCGAATCGAATCAAATCGGTGAACTCGTTATGGAGCAGCTTGCCGCGCTCTCAGAGGTGGCATATGTCCGTTTCGCGAGTGTGTATCGTCGGTTTACCGACATCACTGGTTTCGAAGCCGAACTTGCACAGATTCGATCTCGTCGCACGGCCTAGCCCAGCAGACTCTAAACCTTTGGTATATGTGCGTTTTTAGCGGCGTCTTGTGATCACGAGATGTCTCAAAAGCGCGCTGCACTGACGATGGTTGTTGCTTGTACGAGAGACACAGGCAACAGCTGACGGTCAGCGAGCTTAACAAAAATCTTACAAACATAACAACAACTAAAAAGTGAGGGTATAACTATGGCAGGAACAACGACGCTCGGGTTGTCGCGTTATTTTACGCGTGCAGGCAAAAAAGCTTATGACTATGTAGATTGGGTCAAACGAGACTCAGTCATTACCAACTTTATGACATCAGAGGTTGTGTTTGAGCAGCGCGATGTTGAATTTCCTGACAACTGGTCACTGAACGCAATCAACATCGTTACTCAAAAATATTTTGCTGGTACTCCTGGTACGCCAGATCGTGAAGCATCACTCAAAACATTGGTAGATCGCATCGTTGATACGATTACGCGCGCCGGCCTACAAGAAGAATATTTTGAAGACGAAAAAGAGGCGAGCATCTTTAGTGAGGAACTGAAACTGATCTTGATTACGCAGCGAGCTGCGTTTAATTCGCCCGTGTGGTTTAACATTGGCGTTCCTAGCAGGTCTCAGCAGGCAAGTGCTTGTTTTATCTTGGGCATTGAAGACACAATGAGCTCAATCTTGAATTGGTATGCCGAAGAAGGCACTATCTTCAAAGGGGGCTCTGGTGCGGGCCTGAACCTATCTCCGATTCGTTCTAGCTATGAGCGACTGAGCAAAAGCGGTGGACGAGCAAGCGGTCCTGTGAGCTTTATGCGTGGAGCAGATGCCAGCGCCGGAACCATCAAGAGTGGCGGCAAGACGCGTCGTGCTGCGAAGATGGTTATCTTGAACGTTGATCATCCAGACATCGAAGAATTCATTTGGTGTAAATCAATCGAAGAGAAAAAGGCTCGAGTGCTGCAAGAGGCTGGTTTTGACATGAGCCTGGACGGAAAAGATAACTTTAGTGTCCAATACCAGAACGCCAACAATTCAGTTCGCGTGAGTGATGATTTCATGAAAGCTGTTGAGGCAGATGATGATTGGAATTTGGTTGCTGTCACAACCGGCGAGGTGGTGAAAACCGTTAAAGCCAAGGATCTGTTCCGAGAATTTGCGCAGGCTGCATGGGAATGTGCTGATCCGGGGATGCAATTTGACACCACAATCAATACCTGGCACACAACACCCAATGCTGGTCGTATTAACGGATCAAATCCATGTAGCGAATATATGCACCTGGACAACTCAGCATGCAATCTTGCGTCTTTGAATTTGTTGAAATATTTGAACCAAGACGGCACATTTGACATTGCTGCCTTCAAGCACACAACAGAGGTCATTTTTACTGCCCAAGAGATTTTGGTTGGCTATTCGAGCTATCCGACGGAACGAATCGGCAAGAATGCCCGAGCCTATCGAGAGCTCGGTATTGGCTATGCGAACCTAGGAGCTCTTTTGATGGCCCAGGGCTTGCCATATGACTCTGATGAGGGTCGTGCTCAGGCTGCGGCCATAACGGCGCTTCTAACCGGCCATGCGTATGCTACAAGCGCACGCATAGCTCGACGTGTCGGACCATTTGCTGGCTTTCACAAGGATCGCGAAGGTATGTTGAAGGTTTTGCGCATGCATCGAGCCGAAGTCGACAAGATTGATGCTCGATTGGTTGCCGAAGATTTACATAGCGCTGCTGCGACGGCCTGGGATGAAGCAGTTGACTTAGCAGAAGTGCACGGTGTTCGAAACAGTCAAGCTAGCGTTTTGGCACCAACTGGCACAATTGGTCTTATGATGGATTGCGATACGACCGGCATCGAGCCTGATCTTGGTCTTTTGAAAGTAAAGAAGTTGGTCGGTGGCGGTACCATGAGCATCGTCAATCAGACTGTGCCTCGTGCGTTACGCACACTCGGCTATACCAAGGCACAGGCAGACGAGATTCTGGCATACATCGACACAGAGAAAAGTATTTTGGGTGCGCCTCACCTGAAGAAAGAACATGAGCCGGTCTTCGCCTGTTCTATGGGTGACAACACAATTCATTACCTTGGTCATGTAAAGATGATGGCTGCTGTACAGCCATTTATATCTGGTGCGATTAGTAAAACAGTCAACATGCCAGAACAGGCAACAGTCGAAGACATCGAACAATTACACATTGACGCCTGGAGGATGGGTCTGAAGGCTGTCGCCATCTATCGCGACAACTGTAAGGTTGCGCAACCACTGTCTACCGAAAAGAAAGCCGGCAGCGAAGCGCCTGCCACGGCAGAAGCGCCTGCCGTTGCCGAGAGCTATATCGTAAAGGGTGCCGTTCGTCGCGAGTTGCCACGCCGCCGCAACAGCAGTACCTACAAGTTTCACATTGCAGACCTAAAGGGCTTCTTTACGGTGAGCGAATACGAAGACGGTACGCCCGGTGAATTGTTTATCAGTGTTGCCAAACAGGGCTCCACCCTGTCGGGGCTTATGGACTCGTTTGCGATCTCTGTGAGCCATGGATTGCAGTATGGTGTGCCCCTCAAGAGTTATGTCAAGACCCTCATGGGCACTACATTTGCACCCGCCGGCCTTACTGACGATGGCGATATTCGCACCGCCAGTTCAATCACTGACTACATATTCCGCCGCCTAGCCCTTGACTACTTGTCGTTTGACGACCGTCTAGAGCTTGGGCTTGCGAGCTTCGATGATCAGCCCAGTGAAAAGCAAACGACTCTGCTAGTAGACGAAACCGCGCAGACGGCAGATACGCCAGATGTAACGTCTGCATCTGCGGCTGTGACATCGTTTGTTGCTCCAAAAGTGGTTGCCAAAGACGACAATGCACCGTTATGCTATAGTTGTGGTAACAAAACCCAGCGCGCTGGTAGCTGCTTTGTATGTACGTCTTGTGGCTCAACCAGTGGCTGTAGCTAAATAGTCAGGAATAGGTTATGAGAGTGGTGGTCTTGTATCGAAGTCAGTCCGAAGATGAACGTAAGGTGCTCGAATTTGAGCACGAGTTCGAGCGGCGTACAGGCCACCACTTGACACTGAATGATGTAAATACCCGAGATGGGGCTGCAATGGCAACACTGTATGATGTTATGCAGTATCCAGCGGTGCTTGCGATGTCCGATGATGGGCACGTGCAACAGCAGTGGGTGGGCGAAAACTTGCCACTGATGAATGAGGTGATGTACTACACGACAACCTAGTGTCTTTGCAAATACTTGAGGGCGCGTTATACTTGGGGCTACAATTCGAGAGATGCATTCCGCTGGTGGCGGATGAGTGGCGATCAACCACGAACGCATTGGCAAGAAATTGCATGAATGTGCAAAACTAGAAGCCAACGCCCGAAACTCGCGTCAGTAGTTGTAATGAAGCCTCTGGTCCATGCCAGAGAGCAGGATGGTACCTCCGCTCTAACGGATCCTGCGACATATACGTCGTAGGATTTTTTTATGCAGAAAGGAACGAACATGAAGTACAAGGCAAATACGCGTCGACGCGCAAAAGAGTACGAAAAAGATTTGATTACATATTGGAAGAAGAACCACATCTTTGAAGAATCGGTTCAAAACAGGCCCGAAAGTGAGCGCTATGTTTTTTATGATGGTCCTCCATTTTTAACAGGGACGCCACACCACGGACATTTGCTGATCTCGACAGTAAAAGATGTCGTAGCGCGCTATTGGACCATGCAGGGCAGGCGAGTGGAGCGGCGCTGGGGTTGGGACTGTCATGGCTTGCCGGCAGAAGTGTTCGTCGAAAAACAGCTCGGCATTAAAAGTAAAAAAGAAATCGGTACAAAGATTTCGATTCCAGACTATGTGAATGCTTGTCGTGCGGCAATGGTAAAAACTGGTACCGAATGGGAAGATGCAATCGAGCGCATTGGTCGTTGGGTCGAATTCAGGGGCGCATACAAAACTATGGATCCAGAGTTTATGGAAAGTGTCTGGTGGGCGTTCAAAGAGCTGTATGAAAAAGGCAAAATCTACGATGGCGAAAAGATCCTGGTGTATTGCACAAAAGACGCGACACCGATCTCGAAGTCAGAGGTTGCTATGGAGAATAGCTATAAAAAAGACACCGACCCCAGTGTGTTTGTCTACTTTGACCTAGAAGACAGCGACGAGTCGATGTTGGCGTGGACAACTACTCCGTGGACCTTGCCAGCCAATGTTGCAGTGGCTGTGCACGCGCAGATTACATACGCGCTTGTACAGCTAGGTAGTCGTAAATTTTACATCGCTTCTGATGCGATTGAGCGAGTGTTGGTTGACGAAAAAAAGCAACCGCTCGACTATAAGGTTCTCAAAACAGTCAAAGGGAAAGCTTTGGTTGGCAAGAAATATCACCCATTGTTCGAGAACCGTGGACCGAACGCTCACAGGGTACTGGAGGCCGATTTTGTAACCGCCGAAGATGGCACTGGTCTGGTGCATGAGGCGCCGGCCTATGGCGAAGAAGATTATGAACTGTGTAAAAAGAACAACGTTCCGATCGTGTCGATTGTCGACGAGAACGGTAACTACACAGAAGGCCGCTGGCAGGAACAGAACATCTGGGAAGTCAACAAAGATATTGCTAAAACGCTTGTCGCCGAGGGAAGGGCGCTCAAGGTTGAGTATGTACTGCACGATTACCCGCACTGCCATCGTTGTGATACAAAACTAATGTATAGGGCTCATCCGAGTTGGTTTATGGACATTCAAGGCCAAAAGCAGGACATGCTCGATGCGAACGCGCAGACATCGTGGGTACCAAAGGCGCTGCAGACAGGTCGCTTCGCTAATATTATCGATTCTGCACCAGACTGGAATTTGTCACGCGACCGGTACTGGGCGACGCCGATTCCCGTATGGAAAGGCTATCGGCCGGACGGTACAGAGATCGTTAAAGTTGTCGGCTCGTACGCTGAACTTGCCGAACTGACGGGTGGTGCGAAGCTCGACGATTACCATCTGCCAAATGTCATGAACATCGAGTTCGAGGTTGACGGCGTCACGCTGCGACATATCGGTAAGGTGCTTGATTGCTGGTTTGAAAGCGGCAGTATGCCATTCGCGCAATTTCACTATCCTTTCGAGAATAAACACGTGTTCGAACAGAGCTTTCCGGCTGATTTCATCGTAGAGGCGATCGATCAAACGCGTGGTTGGTTTTATTCGTTGACGGCGGTCAATGTGGCGCTTTTTGGCAAGTCACCATTTAAGAATCTCATCTGTACAGGATTCATCAACGCTGCTGACGGCAAAAAGATGAGCAAAAAGCTCAAAAACTACACCGATCCCCTTGAGCTCATGGATGCTTACAGTGCAGATAGTTTTCGCTTTTTGTTGCTGAGCGCGCCACTACTGAACGGTGAAGATTTTGCGCTCAAAGACAAAGACGTTGGCGATGTGGCTCGCAAGCTGAGCATGATCTGGAATATGTACGATTTCTTTACCATGTATGCAGATGTCGATGGTTGGGAATGGCATGGGTCACTCGACGCACCAGTTGGCTTACAGAACCCACTCGATATATGGATCGTCTCCAGGTTGCACCAGCTAACCAATGACATGCAGAACGCCATGGAAGCATATGAAGTGCCCGATGCGGTGCGGCCAGTACTGCCGTTTGTAGACGATGCCTCCAACTGGTTTGTGCGTCGGAGCCGCAAGCGTTTCTGGAAGTCAGAGAGTGACGCCGACAAGGCTGACGCGTATCGTACATTACACTTTGTGCTAGTGCGTTTGTCTATGCTGCTTGCACCGTATGTGCCATTTTTGAGCGAAGAATTGTATCGCCAGTTGACTGGCGGTCGTTCGGTACATCTGCTCGACTGGCCAAAAGCAGGCGAACCCGACGAGCAAGCTCTCGAGCGTATGGAATTTGTGCGTGGCGTGATCAACGAAGGCCTCAGTCAGCGTGCTACGGCTGGTATAAAGGTACGACAACCGTTGCAGACGGTCTTTTTGAAGGGGGCGCCCAGCTACTTTGACGATCTGGAGCAAGAATATCTGACAATCATCCGTGACGAGCTGAATGTCAAAGAGGTACAGGCACAGTCAGGCGGCAAAGCGCTAGAAGTGTCACTTGATCTTCAGGTTACCTCCGAGCTACATGCAGAAGGCTTAGCACGTGAAGTCGTCCGTTATGTGCAGGAATCTCGCAAAAAAGCAGGGCTCGATGTCGATAATAAAATTGTTCTGGCACTCCGTAGCACCAGCCCAGTGCTTGAGTCGGCAATTCAGGCGCACTGGGATGCAATCGCCACCGAAACGCTCGTACGCACAGATGCGCAGGCGACAACATTCGAGTATGAGGCAGATGTGCAGGTCGAAGGCATGCCGCTCTCGATCTGCCTCACAAAGGCTCATTAGATAAAACCAACAACCACACTTTACCAATCTGTTGGTATCTGGTATGATGTTGTTTGACTTTTCATAAAGCTAACGAGGAATACCTATGAAAAAAGCAGTTATCGCAACTGGCGGTAAGCAGTATTTGGTCTCAGAAGGTGAAACGCTCCGCGTCGAGCTGCTTGGTGAAGACAAGGCAGTGACGTTTGAGCCACTTCTAGTGATAGATGGCGACAAGACAGTTGTCGGTACGCCAACAGTGAAAGGTGTCGTGGTGAAGGCCGATGTAGTCGAGCCGCTAGTCAAGGCCGATAAAGTTGTTGCAATTCGCTACAAGGCAAAAAAGCGAGTCAAAAAAGTACAAGGCCATCGCCAGAAGCTGACCGAAATCAAAATTTCCAGCATCGCCTAGGCTCCTTGGTGTTGTAGTTTTTGTAACGAGACGAAAAATCGTCTCGTTATTGCTATGTAACAGATATAGCTAGCCATATATGGCCTGTGTATAACTAGGCCCTAAGGGGGTTGTTTCTAGCATTCGTTTGGAGCATACTGGAGTCAGTTTGCCAAAAAGACAAAAATCTCTTCAAAACCACTGAAGCTGACAAACAAAAACAAAAACAAAAAACCTTAAAAAACAAAAATGCACGTTGCAATACCAACTAGACTGCGTGTCCTCCTGTGCGCCCCAAAACACATTGTGTATCTGTTGCATAGACAGATGAGTGTTCCGTGGGTGCATTTTCCCATTGCCGCAAAACCTACCATCAGCACCAGAGCCACACTCTTGGCAGCCCTTGCTGTCGTGTTCGTCGCCC